>CANHSA010000091.1 GCA_947463345.1 Flavobacteriales bacterium | reverse complement strand
CCGGGCCCTGCCCCTCCTACCGGGTTACATTTGAAGTAAGTGTCGTTGGAATGGTAATAATGTGCTTGATTGAAATCGTCGGATATGGCTTCATTGTTTGTATAAACCCCTCGATATTGACCGTTGATATATACCCGTGCAAAATTTGAACGCGGGCAATCCATGTACTGCTCAAGGACCTGATACGAAAGGATTTCTCGGATCATAGACGGGTCTTTATAACAGTTAGAGAGTTTGATATCTGTAATTCCGTTGTAATCTTGGTTGTTTTTAATGGTATTGAGCTCTATGCGCAAAGGATTTTTTTGATTACTTGGGTTGTAAGAGCTATTGCCTTTATAACGCACCCCACACGAGTCATAAGAAACCCCGTTGATGCGCAAGGAGTCGGCATAGATGTAAGTTTCTGTTGCTTCATTGGCGTCTAGTTGGGCATCCCAGTTGGTAAACGAAAAGAAAATTTCGATGACTTGTATGGTGTCGCGTTGGTAAAAATTTTGCGCATTGACATCAAAAAAAGAGCAGGTGCTAAAAAGTAAGAAGGAAAATAGAATGCGTTGCATAAAAATGGTTTTGTTTAAGTCGGAATCGAACGCCAATTAGTTGTAAACTTTTATCTTTGAAACATGAAGTTACCAATATTAAGTCTACTGAGCATCGGACTGCTCTTTAATAGTTGCGCGCAAACACCTCAAAAAAAGGAGCGCAAGCAAGAAGTTGTACAAATTCAGACCGAATTTGAATTACAAGATTTCCTCAAAGAAAACAAAGACCTTGACGCCGCTGTAGAAAAAGTATTTGCGAGCCTAGACGACACCGCAATTGTAGCTCAACTCATTATGCCCGCTGTTGGGCGCTTGGGCCAAGAGAAAGCCACCATTGACCAACATATCAAAGACCGCATTATTGGCGGCGTACTCATGCTCAATGGCACCAAAGAAGGCTTCACTTCTTGGATCACCGACTTTGAAAAACAAAATGCCACCTACGGCAACCTTCCTTTCTTGTATAGTGCCGATGCGGAGCCGAGTTTGGTCAATCGCAAAATCATGGGCTCAACAATTGTGAAGAAAGCCAATGAGCTCAAGTCAATTGAAGAAGTACGCACTTGTGCCCAAACCATTTCCAAAGACCTCAATGACATCGGCATCAATTACAACTTTTCTCCTGTTGTAGACATGTCTCCGAACGCAACCGTAGGCTTTAGAAGCTTTGGTGCGGTTCCGGCCAACATCATTCCGTGGTCGGGTGCTTTCATTGAAGAAACGCAAGCGCAAGGCATTGTAGCCACTGCCAAGCACTTTCCGGGTCATGGCTTGGTTTCTGGCGACACCCACAAAGCACTGCAAGTAATTGACGGCGAGCTCAAAGAGATCCAAAACTACCCACCACTTATAGCACAAGGTGTTTTATCTATAATGGTGGCCCACATCGCCGTTCAAAACAACTCCAAATACAACACCAACGGCTTGCCATCCACTTGTTCAAAAGCAATTGTAACTGATTTACTCAAAACAGAAATGGGCTACAAAGGCCTTATTGTGACCGACGCCATGAACATGGGTGGTGTGGTTGCTGTTCCGGAAGCAGCCTACAAAGCGGTTGCAGCGGGTTGCGATATCGTACTGATGCCCGTAGACGCCAAAAAAGCACATACTGAGTTGCTGGCGCATTACCGCAAAGATGCCGCATTTAAAGCGCAAGTAGATGCCGCTGCCAAAAAGGTTATTCGAATGAAAATAGCGCTAGGCTTATTGAGCGCTAAGTAGTCAGGTATAAATCAATTAAACCCTCAGGAGCTTGAATATAGAGCTCCTTTTTTTTGCGCTCTACTTTTTGAATAAGACCGTCAAAAATAGGCACTAAGATTTCGGTGCCGTTCAGGTTGATTTGAAGCAAAGGATTGGCTGTCATGTCGATGACGTCTTCTACAACACCAATTGCACCACGGGTGGTGTCGAAAACCTGGAAACCGATGATTTCGTGGTCGTAGAAAGAGCTTTGATCGAGCTCTGGCAATACTTCTAATGGTAAGTAGGCTTTTTTCTTTACCAAGCGCTGGGCTGCTTCTTCGGTTTCTACACCTTCAAATTTAACGGCCGCAAAGCCTTTGTTTTTGAGCTTGAAACCTTCGATAAAGAAAGGAGTGAGTTGGCCGTTGATATCGAGATAGAGGGCATCTAAACCCTGGTAATCGGCCGGATGTGTAACGTCTAAAAACAACGAAACTTCACCTTTGAATCCGTGAAGTTTCGCGATAAGACCTAAATAATAGCAATCTTGAATTTGCATATGCTTATTCAGCAGCAGCTTCTTCAGATGCTTCTTCAGCAGCAGGAGCTTCTTCAGTTGCAGGAGCTTCTTCAGCAACTACTTCTTCAGTTGCAGGTGCTTCTTCAGCAACTACTTCTTCGGTTGCAGGAGCTTCTTCGGCAACTACTTCTTCAGTTGCAGGTGCTTCTTCGGCAACTACTTCTTCAGTTGCAGGTGCTTCTTCAGCAACTACTTCTTCAGTTGCAGGTGCTTCTTCAGCAACTACTTCTTCTACTTCTGGCGTGTTTTTGGCTAGTAATTCAGCAGCTTTTGCTGCGTTAGCTGCAACCTCGGCTGCCATGCGATCAGCTTTCGCTTTCTCTGCACCTTTTACTAGACCAGTAATTTTACCTTCGATTTTAGCTTCTTTGTCAGCTAACCATTGGTTGAAACGCTCTTCTACTTGCTCAGCAGTTAGTGCACCTTTTTTCACGCCGTTCAGCAAGTGATTTTTGTACAAAACTCCTTTGTAAGATAGAATAGCACGAGCAGTTTCGGACATTTCAGCTCCGGTTTGAACCCAAGCAAGTGTCGCATCGAAATCGATGTTGATTACTGCAGGATTAGCGGTTGGATTGTATGTTCCGAGTTTTTCGATGAATTTACCATCGCGTTTTGCACGGCTGTCAGCTGCTACCAAATGAAAAAATGGTTTGCCTTTTTTACCGTGTCTTTGAAGACGAATGCGTGTTGCCATTGTACTTTACAGTTTTGGGTCCGAAACCCAGGTTTATAAATAAGTGAATTAAGGGTGCAAAGATAGCATTTTTATTTGAATGCGACAAGTTGTTATTTTCCTTGTGCTTTGAAAACGATGATCACGGTGTAAAACATGATCTTGATATCGAGCGCTATACTTCGGTTCTTCATGTAAATGAGGTCAAACTTCATGCGTTGGAGCATTTGATCGACGTTTTCGGCATAGCCATACTTGACCTGCCCCCAAGAAGTAATACCCGGGCGAACGCGGGTCAATTGCATGTATTGCGGCTCAATGGCGGCAATTTGGTCGATGTAATATTGACGCTCCGGACGCGGACCCACTAAAGACATTTGTCCTAATAAGACATTGAAAAACTGCGGGAATTCATCGAGGCGTGTCTTGCGCATAAAACGCCCAATTGGTGTAATGCGCGGATCTCCTTCTGTAGAGAGTTGCGGACCCGCTTTTTCTGCATCGGTATACATGGTCCGGAACTTAATGATCTTGAAGCGCTTCCCGCCGCGCCCTACTCTATCTTGCAAGAAAAAAATAGGACCTGGTGACGAAAACTTCACGGCAAACGAAGAGAAAATAAAAAAGGGAATCAATAACAAAAGCGCAATGAACGAAAATACGATATCCATTAGGCGTTTGACGGCTCTTTGCCAATAAGGCATGACATCCGGGTTGATTTCAATCAAAAGAGCACCATAGATGTTGGTCATGTCTACTGAACCGGCGAGGATGCTGTACATGTCGGGCAATACGCGGATGCGGATATTGCCGTTGTCTATGCGCGCCATAATGGATTGCAAGCGATCGTGGTCTGAACTTTCAATAGCAATGATGACTTCCTCTACCTGATGCGTGGCTAATGTCGCCTCTAAATCGGTGAGTTTTCCAAGATGAGTAAGGTGAGCAGAAAGCAGGTTGTCGCGCCCATTGACTTGTATGAATCCAACAAAATCATTGATCATGTTGGGTGCTGATAACAATTCGTTGTAAATTTCTATTGCCCGCTCATTACCGCCAATCATTAGTGTTTTAAATCCGTGGCCAACCGCTTTGATATATTTGATGAGTAGCGTCGTGAAAACAATGCGACCAAAAGATGTAATACTCAGGTGGATGATGAACAACCAAATAGTGAGTTGGTAGTAATTTTGATAACTGCGGACTTCATCGTCGAGTAATAAGGTAAAAAAGAGCACAATTGTTCCAAAAAACGAAGCTGCCAAACTAAGGTTGAGTACTTTTAAGCGAAACAAGCGGCGTATTTCGTGATACGTGCCCTGGAGCATATAAAAAAGCAACCAGAAGAAAGGCAAAAACAAAATGCCCAACCAAAAATTCTGGTCGGCATGAAATGAGTTTCCTTCAATATGAACCTGACGCAAGTAGAAGAAAATACCCCAAGAACTGCTTGCAGTGAATAAATCTATGCAGACCAAAAACGCTATCCAGAAACGATCTTTCATTAAAAATAGACGACCTTAATGTTATCAATTAAGATGAAATTATTGGGGATTGTTGCATCGTGAAAGGCTCTAAACGCTTGGATGTAGTTGGTGTTGTTTGGCCCCGCAGTAATGACCTCGCTGAGGTAAATATAAATTTTCTTCCAACGCAATGCCGTCAAAGGACTTTTGTTCATGGTGATCATTGGGTTTTCATTGGTGCCATTGGAATTCACAAACAATAAGTAATTGGTAAACGGTACTGAATTGCAGTAATCGATTTCCAACATGGCTTGTTTGTTTTTTGGTATGCTCAATTGTTGGTCTTGGTTGGTGTAGGCCACCCAGATGGAGTCTTGGTCATTGAGCGCCACCTTTCCATAATAATTGCCATTGAACCATTTGAGCGTATCATTCACTAAAATCAGGTTTGCCGAGGAAGTATTCGGATCATCGGTGAGGCGCACGTTGATGTCCTCAAAATCTTCGATCCAAAATGTGACATCGTCTCTGTAGTGCGTTTTGGGCGCTATTGTTAATGTTTGATTTTTGATGAATACACCAGAGGTCTCAAAAGGAACCATATGTTCGTTGCGCATTTTGGTAGCCGCAACGCCATTGACGCGGATCGTGGGGTAAAGGCGAATGCCTGCCGATCCTTCCTTTAAAATTGGAATTTTAAACGGAACTTCAAAAACACCAATTAATTGATCATCTACATAAACCCAAGCGTCTGTAATTTTGTGCGTGAGTTGACCCTCCTCTCCATTGAGCGCAGGATTGGCCTCGAGGGTCCATTCGCTGACTTCTAGCCATGCAGGGTCGGGATTGTTTTTGACACAGGCGCTGAGGAGTAAGCCAAGAAAGAGCAAGTAGCGATAAGCCATGAAAACGGAACGATGAAAATGCATTTTTATTGTATGGATTGAATCGTATTTTGAGAAATATATGCCTTGGCGCTTGCTTCAATTTGCAAGGCTAATTGCAGGGCAGCGATACCTGCTTGGATACCTACCCTCGGAACCAATTGTTGTGCATAGCATTGTGCAAATTCGAGCCATTGTTGTTGCATGGCGTTGTGCGCTTGTACTTGTAAGGTATTGTTTTCACCCGTGTTGGATTGAATCGTGATTTCTTGATGGATCAAATCGAGGTGATAGCTTGCTTGGGAGTCAGTAAGATCAATTGTTCTGGTTCTTTGCGCTGCCATTCTGGAGGCAAACAACTCAGCAACCATTCCGTTTGAAAAGGAGAGTTTGGCCCAAACTTCATCTGGATGCTCGCTGCGTTCTTGTTTGGCTGTCACTTCAATTGTGTCGATAGCAACTTGATTCAAAGAAAGTACAAGATCGATATCGTGGATCATTAAATCCAAAACTACAGATACTTCTGAACCCCTTAACTGAAAAGGAGCTGACCGGTTAGACTTCCAAACTTGAATAGCCTGCCCCTTGATCTGGGTAAAAATATTTATAATCAATGGGTTAAACCTTTCGATGTGCCCAACCTGAACCAACACCTGATGTTGTGCTGCTAACGCCATTAATTGTTGCGCATCGGATAGAAGCGAACAAACTGGTTTTTCGATAAACACTGCTTTACCTGAGCTAATGGCCTGCGCTGCCAATTCATAATGTGCAGGGGTACTGGCGACAATAGCGACCGCATCGGCGTTTTGAAGGAGTTCTTGATACGAAGTAAAGATAGCAAACTGGGGTGCTTCAGACCTGAGTTCATTTGACCTATCTCTGTTGTGGTCAAAGACACCAGTGATTTGAAAATGCGCAGGTAGGTCTTGCAACACTTTGAGGTGTATGCGACCTAAATAGCCCAAGCCAACTAAACCGATGCGTATCATTGTGAATTTAAAGAATAAAAAAAGCCATTAATCGGAGGGACTAATGGCTTTGAGCTGATATAGTATTCAAACTTATTTTTTTACCGTATCGACAACCGCTTTGAAGGCTTCTGGGTGGTTCATGGCTAAATCAGCAAGTACTTTGCGATTGAGTTCGATACCACTTTTGTGTACGGCACCCATAAACTGTGAATAGCTCATGCCGTGAAGGCGAGCTCCCGCGTTGATACGGGTAATCCAGAGTGAACGGTAATTTCTTTTCTTTTGTTTACGTCCGGAGTACGCATAAACAAGCCCTTTTTCAATGGCGTTTTTAGCGACGGTCCAAACATTTTTACGACGACCAAAGTATCCTTTGGCCAATTTCATCAAGTTCTTTCTGCGTGCTCTTGATGCGACGTGATTTACTGATCTTGGCATATTTTCTAAATTTTTTGGTAGGGAGTGCTTCTAGGAAGACTTCAGGAACTCAGTACCGGGTTCTACAATTTATTAACCGTTAAGGGACTATTTCATGCACAATTGCAATTTGACATTTGAGAGGTCAGCATCGTGAACCAATCCGGCGTGCGTAAGATTGCGCTTACGTTTTGTAGCCTTTTTGGTCAAGATGTGGCTCTTAAATGCATGCTTGCGCTTGATTTTGCCACTTCCAGTGATGGTGAATCGCTTCTTTGCACTGGATTTTGTTTTCATTTTAGGCATTTGACTTGCTTTTTTTGTGTTAAACTTCTATATCAGCTTCTTATTTCTTTTTTGGGTTGATCATGAGGATCATTTTTTTACCTTCTAGTTTGGGTAGTTGTTCTACCGTACCGAGGTCAGCGAGTTCTTGGGCAAACTTGAGAAGTAAGATCTCGCCTCTGTCTTTGAACACGATGGTTCTTCCTTTAAAGAAAACGTAGGCTTTCACCTTACTGCCTTCTTCGAGGAATTTTTTAGCATGGGCTAATTTGAAATCGAAATCGTGGTCGTCGGTGTTGGGACCAAAACGAATTTCTTTCAAAATAACTTTACTTTGTTTGGCTTTCAGTTCTTTTTGTTTACGCTTTTGGTTGTAAATGAACTTTTTGTAGTCCAGGATTTTACAAACAGGAGGCGTAGCGTTTGGAGAGATTTCAACAAGATCCATGTCTTGCTCCTCAGCCAAAGCGATTCCTTGGGCAACGCTCATGACTTGTGGTTCTTCTCCTTCGATAACAAGGCGGATTTCAGACGCATAAATCTTTTCATTGATGCGATGCTGAGCAGCCTCTTCTCTTTTTACAAATGGTTTTGAATTTCTTCTCATTCAGTAGTTAGTTCAACTTAAGCCAGTTCTGCGGAAATTACTTCCTGAACTAAGTCCGCAAATTTGTTCAGGTCCATGCTGCCGTGGTCTCCGACGCCGCGTTGTCTTACTGAAATAGTATTTGACTCGGCTTCTTTTTCTCCAACGATGAGCATGAAGGGTAATTTATTGAGTTCTGCATCGCGGATTTTCTTTCCGATTTTCTCGTTGCGGTCGTCAATAAGTCCGCGAATATCGGAATTATTTAGGAATTCTGAAACTTTTTCTGCGTACTCGTTGTATTTATCGGAGATTGGCAAGACAATAAATTGCTCTGTGGAGAGCCAAAGTGGAAAATCGCCGGCGCAGTGTTCTAGCAAAACAGCCACAAAGCGCTCCATGGAACCAAAAGGTGCGCGGTGGATCATGACGGGGCGGTGTTTTTGGTTGTCGGCACCAATGTACTCGAGCTCAAAGCGTTCAGGAAGATTGTAGTCGACCTGGATGGTGCCTAGCTGCCACTCTCGACCCAAGGCATCTTGGACCATGAAATCTAGCTTAGGTCCATAAAAAGCAGCTTCGCCGTATTCGACAACCGTTGGCAATTCTTTTTCTGCTGCTGCCTCGATGATCGCTTGTTCGGCACGCTGCCAGTTTTCTTCAGAACCAAT
>CANHSA010000090.1 GCA_947463345.1 Flavobacteriales bacterium | reverse complement strand
TGTTTTTTCTTCTGAATCACTGTTTGTTCCATCTGTTGCAGTTAACTGAACATTGTACATTCCGGCCGTGTTGAAAACAACTATCGGATTTTCTGAACTAGCAGATGAACCGCTTACATAAGACCAACCAGTTGCTGGGGTAATAACCCAACTCCAGGTTGATACCGCATTATAAGACTGATCAGAGAATTGAACTTCATTGCCTGCACAAACTGTTGTTTTATCGGCACTGAAGTCAGCTTTACAAAGATATGGAGCTCCTGACGCACCAACAGCTGCTAAGTTAGCGGCAGATACCACATTGGCACGACCTGTACTTGAGACTTGGAGAGCTGCGCGCATGCGTGTGCGTTGGCCTGTCGTATACATTTTGGAACAATAAGAGTAATCCATGTAGTTTTCGACGTTGTCGCGGATATTAAAGCCCCAATAATTGTTGTCGGAGTCACAGGTGTTTGAATTGAGCAAACAAGCGGTAACGCCAATACAATTAGGCGTGTCTTGAACGTTGTCGTCGGTCGAGCAACTTGTGGTGTTTCCTGGGTTGTTGTTTCCGCCCCAAGTGTGGTCGAGGTTCAGCCAATGCCCTACTTCATGGGTAAGTGCGCGGCTTGCTCCAACCGAACCGGTTCCGATTGCACCAACATAATCGTGTAATATCCAAATGCCATTTTGCATACTTGTTGCACCCCAGTTACTTGGCTTGTAGGTATAACCAGCCGCCCCGCCGATTTCTCCACAAACAAAAATATTGAGGTATTTATTGCCTGGCCATTGCCCGTTGTAAACATTGTTGCCCGCCACAATGGCATCTACTTGATTGCCGCCGTCGTCACCTTGATAGCTCATTGGTGAGAAAGTACGGGTGATTCCACTAAAACATTGTCCATTTGGAGCTATGGTAGCCAACTTGAACTCGATTTCGATGTCCGCAGGCATGCCTTGGAAGTCTGGATGAACATTGGCTGTGTCGGCATTTTGCTTGCGGTAGTCGCGGTTGAGAATGGCGAGTGCATTTAGAATTTGTTCGTCGGAAATATTTTCTACACCATTAAAATGCAAAACGTGAAAAACCACTGGTATTGTGTAGATGGTTCCTTTTTGGTCATTTCCTTTTTTAGCGACTTCAGCGGATTCTGCCTCAGCGATTGCAAGGCCTTTCACATAGGCTGAGTTTTGAAGTAAGGCCGCATGTTTTTTGTGGGTTACGCAGTATTCTACGTTTTCTCCCTCTCGCATGTTTTGGGTGTCAAGTACCCTTTGAGGCTTTTGAGCAAATACAGCGGCGGAGAAGGTAAGTCCGCCAAGAAGAAGGGCAAAAAAAGTGTGTCGTTTCATAGTTGATTCGAATAGAGCATGATAGTTTGTTGTAAAAATACAATAAGTCCTACAAATTTTAATATTCTCTTTATAAATAATATCGATAACATGGATTCATTAACTTTGTTCTATGAAAGCAAATAAAGCCTCAGATACGCTAGCCATCACAACTAAGATTGTTTTGCCTAATGACACCAACACCCTTGGGAACCTTTTTGGGGGTCAACTCCTTGCTTGGATGGACGTCATCGCTAGTGTTTCGGCACACCGACACTCCAAAAGGGTGGTGGTTACAGCTTCGGTGAATAACGTTTCTTTTCAAAAGCCAATCAATCATGCTTCTATTGTGACCCTAGAAGCCAAAGTTTCGCGTGCGTTTAATTCTTCTATGGAAGTATTTCTCGATGTTTTTGTCGAAGACGCCGTTACCGGCCAACGCGAAAAATGCAATGAGGCTATCTATACCTTTGTGGCTGTCGACCAAAATGGAAACCCAATTCAAGTTCCGGCATTAATTCCTGAAACCGATGAGGAAAAAATGCGCTTTGAAGGCGCGCTTCGCCGCAAGCAACTTGCCCTTATATTAGCAGGTAAAATGAAGGCCGCCGATGCAACCGAACTCAAAAAACTTTTTATAGAAGATTAGGCTTTTACCTCATTAATAGCAAGCGCTATTGCTTCTAAATCTTGCTTTCTCATACAAGAAAAATGTCCTTTAGGACAGCTTTGATGCCCAATTTTTGAACAAGGCCTGCAAGGTAAATCTGCGACCTCATAATCATATACTTCTTCTTGTTCGAGGCGATACGGATACATGCCAAAGTCTCTAATTGTGTTGCCCCAAATAACGTGTAAAGGAACGTCAAAACTTGCACCGATGTGCATGAGCCCGGTGTCGTGGGTGAGTAAAGCACTGGCATTTTTTACCAACCATGCAGACTCGTGGATACTCG
The DNA here is from genome assembly GCA_947463345.1 of Flavobacteriales bacterium. Lineage (GTDB taxonomy): Bacteria > Bacteroidota > Bacteroidia > Flavobacteriales_D > Crocinitomicaceae > UBA952. The sequence goes on along the minus strand of CANHSA010000090.1, from coordinate 6,046 downwards.
TGAGGCCAACCGCAGAAAAGATCTTATTGGATTTAGATTGGTCCAGTATTTCTTTGGCGGTGACTTGGTCTTCTATTCCACCCAAAAGTAAGATTGGTAACTTTATTTTGTTCACTAATTCGACAAGTAAATCAGTTGGCATTCTTTTGGTCGCAAACTGAGCGCCAATGGCAATGGCCACATAGGATTTTGGCGCTAAGTGAAAACGCGCTTGAATGTCAAACTGTGCTGCGGTTGGAATTGAATATGGATGGGTAGCTGTAGCAATTGGCCAGCCTGAAACAAGGCCCGATAAGGTGCTTAAATAACGTTCAACCACATGTGTTCGCTTCTTAGGGAAGATTTTAAAAGTAGTGAGTAACCACTTCTCAAAGTTATTTTTTGGGAAACGAAAAACGCGCTTCAAATGAAAACCAAAAAGCAAGCGGGTTCGTAAATTATTGTGCAGATCTAGAATAGCGTCGTACTGAGCTAGATTTATTTGTCGACGCAAGGCTTGGAGTGAATCATTCAACAAAAAAACATCGTCAATAGCCGGGCAAGCCTCTAATAAAACCTTAAAATTTTGTTTGGTGACGTAATCTATCTTACAATCAGGAAAGCGTGATTTGATTGCCGCAACAACAGGAAAGGTAAGCACGATGTCGCCTATGGAGCTGAATCGGACGATGAGGATGCGCTTTGGATTACTGCTTGACATTGTACGAATGTACAAAAACTACTTTGTGTGCTGAAATAAGACGCGGTCGCGGTCAATTTGACCCTCCAAAGCCTCAAAAAAGGCGGCCTTTTGACTAGGCTCAATACAATCTAAAGGAAAAGAAAGTTGTAATTCTTCGAGGTAATCAAAATAGATGGTTTGCTGACTGACTGATACTTTTCGAAGTCCATTGAGGTAAATGAGGATGACTTCGCGGTCTGCAACTAAAATAGCCTTGGAGCTAAGGCCTACGCGAAATTGTTTCCCATTGACCACTAGAAATAAGACGGCATCTAGCGCTAGAATTAAATAAGTTACGGAAACAAAAATTGCGACTTTACTTAAAAAAAGATGCGCAGCGAAAAGACTGATAAAAACAAGTGCTTCCAAACTGTTATATACAAAAACACGGCGTTTGCGCTCTATGCTAATCGGTTGGTTCCAAACAAATTTTGCTTGTTGTTTGACCATGTTTACGCCCATCCAGCGTCTGATGCTGCGGCGAAGACCAATAATCAGAATCAATAAGCCCAGAACCAAGTAGACCTCTGCGCGAAAAGGTAAGCGTTTGCCCGTGGTGTGCAGCACATCGATGGGGAGGTCAAAGCCAACAAAGACTGAAAGCAAAAGTGTTGGCAAACTGATCACCAACAAGATCAAATTGATGAAACTATTCATTCGGAATAAGTTTAAGCCTCGCTTTCAGGCCTTTGATTTTTTCTTGTGCGGCATCTACCTTCTTTTGAACGTCTAGGCGTAGTTGGTCGGCACCTTTTGAACGCGCAAAGAAACCAAGGTTGTTCTCTAGGGTAAAAATATCCTTTTGTAAGAAGTCTATTTGCTTGCGGATCTCTTGGCGCTCAGCTTGCAAAAGACGTTGTTTGTCTGGCGATGCAAGTAGGCCTTCTAATTTGGCTTGAAAGAAAACACGCTCTTTCTCTTGTCCTTCTAACTTGAGGTCTTTGTAGAGGTCGTCCATGCGTGTTTTAAACGCTGTGTAGGTACTTTGTTTCTCTTTGATGCCTACGGAGCCAATTGCATTAAATTGTTGCTGAAAATCGCGCAATTGAGCCAATGCAGCTTGTTTGTCGGCCGGGAGCTCAAAACTATTGAGCGCCTCAATGAGGGCAAGTTTAGCGGTAAGGTTTTGGGTGTTTTCGGCATCTTGACCTTCAAAGTGTGTTTGACGCGCATCAAAGAAAGCATTGCAAGCTGCTCTGAATTCTTTCCAAAGTTTGTTTTCGTAACGCTGACCCGCTGAGCCAATTTCTTGCCATTGGCGCTGCAATTTTTTGAGTTGATCTGCGGTGTTTTTCCAATCGGTTGAGCTTCCAAAAGCCTGGGCTTTTTCGATGAGCGCTTTTTTCTTGGTGACGATTTCTTGGCTAGCCGCATCAATTTCTTTAGAGAAGTTCTTTTTTGCGGCAAAAAATGCATCGCAAAGTGCTCGAAAAGATTGATAAACGGCCTCGTTGTCTTTGCGACTACCCGAGCCAATAGTTTTCCATTGGGCCTGAAGCTCGAGTACAAAAGCAGTTTGGGCTTCCCAATGCTTGAAAGTGTTCCAGTTGGCGCTGTCTTCCATGCGGGCAGCTAAATCGGCAACAAGTTTTTTCTTGGCATCGATGTTTGCTTTCAAGACCTGTCTTTGCGCTTCGTAGTGCTCGTTGATTTTGTCGTAAATGCTTCTGACTGCCTCCCAGTAAGCCGTTTTCATGAGTTCCCAATCTTCATTTTGAACTGGGCCGATTTCTTCCCATTCGTCTTGAAGCGCATGCAATTGGCTTTCGAGGTCGCGTTGTTCGAGCGCAGCCACACGCAATTGCTTGAGCTTGAAAATGAGGTCTTCTTTGAGTTGTTTGTTCCGGCGGTAGTCGTGGTCTTTGAGCTCTTTGTAAATTTTAATGTTGTAGAAGAAAATCTCTAGCAAGCGGGAGTACTCCTTTTGGAGGGTCTCGCGGTGCTCTCTTGGAATGGCGCCAATTTTTTTCCAGGTCTCGTGAATTTCTTTATAAGCTTGGAACGCCGTACCTATTTTCTCTTCGTTGTCAATGACTTCTTTGAGTCGGGTAATGAGGTCTTTCTTGAGTTTGAGGTTTTGTGTCTCAAGCGTTTGTTGCAATTGTTGTTGCGCTTTTCGCTTGGTCACAAATTGATTGTAGGCTTCAAAAAAAGCTTCTTTAAGCGGTTTGTAGTCGATCTCTTCATAGGATTCGCCTGCGTCGTTGGCGTCTAGGCGCTTGACTTGTTCTTGGCGTTCTAGCTCGATGAGTAGGTCTTCAAATTGTTGTTTGATTTCGCCTGCTGGGCGCCCCAATTGAAGAAGGTCTTCTTGCTGGCTCAAGGCCACAATTTGGTCGGTGTAGTGTTGTAATTCCATTAGGCTTCCAATTGAAAGGTAGATAAGGCGACAAATTCTTGCATGCGTGCACGAAGGTCTTCTTGATTGATTTCTAATAAACGCTCTGTGCCAAATTTTTCGACGCAAAAAGAAGCGAGTGCAGAACCGGCAATAATGGCGCGTTTCATGGTTTCGAAGTCGAGGGTTGGTGCAGCAGCGAGGTAGCCCATAAAGCCGCCTGCAAAGGTGTCGCCTGCCCCAGTTGGATCAAAAACTTCTTCTAAAGGAAGCGCTGGCGCATAGAAAACATTGGCTTCGTGGAACAACAATGCTCCGTGCTCTCCTTTTTTGATGATAAGAATAGCTGGGCCCATGGCGCGAATAATGCCGGCAGCTTTGCGCAAAGAATATACGCCAGAAAGCTGACGCGCTTCTTCGTCGTTGATGATGAGTACATCGATGTGTTTGATGGTTTCTTTGAGCTCGTCTAGCGCGATGTCCATCCAGAAGTTCATGGTGTCCATGGCAATCAGCTGCGGACGGGTAGTCATTTGTTGGATTACTGACAACTGAACCGCCGGGCTCAGGTTGCCCAACATCAAGAACGCAGCATTTTGTGCATGCGCAGGAACTACCGGTTTGAAATCGGCGAGCACATTAAGTTCGGTAACGAGGGTATCGCGCGAGTTGAGGTCGGTGTGGTAGCGGCCAGACCAAAAGAAAGTTTTTTCGTCTTGTTTGACTTCAATGCCACTGACATCTACGCCTTTGCCTTCCAATAATGTCAAAAATTCTTTCGGAAAATCTCCTCCTACTACAGAGATCAGACTTTGTTCTTTCACGAAGAAAGAAGAGGCCAAGGCAATATAAGAGCCTGCGCCACCAACGATTTTGTCTGTCTTTCCGAAGGGTGTTTCTATGGCGTCAAATGCCACACTACCAACTGCTGCTAATTTCATAGTTCTAAATTGTGCCGCAAAGATAGGTAATTTCAGCTCTTTAGCTATTAATTTATGGTGTTTTCAGTGCTCTTGGATGCGCACTGCCATAAGCCTTGCGCAATTGAGCAAATGAATTGTGGGTATACACCTGAGTAGCCGATAAATTGGCATGACCCAAAAGGTCTTTGAGCGTTTCCAAACCTGCACCATTATTGAGCATGTGGGTAGCAAAAGTATGCCGAAGGACGTGCGGGCTGCGCTTCTCTACCCCACTCAAGGTCCCCAATACTTCTTTCACCAATCGGTATACAAGTTGAGCATAGAGTGCTTGACCATTGATACGCAACAATAAATTAGGGTGATCCAATCCAAGGGCATGTTTGGCAGCTCGGTATTGATTGATTTTGAGAAGTAACTCCGGAGCGATGGGAATAAGGCGTTCTTTATTGCGCTTTCCTAGCACTTTGATGTATTGTTGGTTTACCGCAGCATCTTTGAGGTCGATAAGTTCGGAAAGACGCATGCCTGTTTGATAAAAGAGTTCCACGATAAGGCTGTTGCGCAAACCTTCAAAGTCTGAAGAAAACAAGGCATTTACTTTTTGTGGGTCTAGTTCAGATTCTTTGACAAAAACCGGTAGGCGTTTCTCTCCTTTCGGACCTTGAATGCGGGTCATTGGGTTTTCTTCGAGTTTGCCGTCTTTGCGCAACCATTTAAAAAAAGTACGCAAGGCAGCGAGTTTGCGATTGACCGAACGCTTACTTAAGCCTTGTTCGAGCAAGGAGACCATCCAGCCACGAACAGTGGAGGAGTTCTGTTCTTGCCAGTCCGAGAGCTGTATGCAACCCGAAAAAACGCTGAATTGCTGGATGTCCTGAATGTAGGCCAAACAGGTGTGCCCAGAGTAGCGTTTTTCTTGACGTAAATAATTTTCGAATTCTTGGAGCATAAAAAAAGGAGCCGAAGCTCCTTTCCATACGTATTTTATAGCAATTGGTTACAATTGCTGACTTTGCATTCTTTGTTTGTAAGCAGCGCGGATTACTTCCTGACGACGAGAGATAGATGGCTTCACAAATTCTTTACGGCCACGCAATTGTTTCATCACATTGGTTTTTTCGTACTTTTTCTTGTACTTCTTCAATGCGCGTTCGATGTTCTCGCCTTCTTTAATTGGAATGATCAACATATGCTTTAATTTCTTTGTTTTAAACTTAGGGTCGCAAAGATACGAGAGAAATTCAATTCTACAAAATTATTTCAAAATTTCTCTAGAAATCACCAACTTTTGAATTTCGGAGGTGCCCTCCCCTATGGTCATGAGCTTGGAGTCGCGCAAGAACTTCTCGGCTGGATACTCCTTGGTATAGCCGTATCCGCCCATAATTTGCACGGCTTCGTTGCCACATTTTACAGATACTTCAGAAGCAAAATACTTGGCAAAAGCACCCTCTTTGGTGACGGGCATTTTTGCATCTTTCTTAGCTGCAGCCTGAAAAGTAAGTAGCTCTGCCGCCTCAATTTGCGTAGCCATATCGGCTAGCTTAAAGGCAATCGCTTGAAAGTGTGCAATTGGCTGCCCAAATTGCTCGCGTTCTTTGGCGTACTTGACAGAAGCCTCAAAAGCACCTCTTGCAATACCACAGCTCAAAGATGCAATGGAAATACGACCGCCGTCGAGAATTTGCATGGCCTGCACAAAACCTTGCCCTACTTCACCAATGACGTTTTCGTTTGGAATGCGCACATTGTCAAAAATGAGTTCTGCTGTTTCACTTGCGCGGACCCCTAATTTTTCTTTGATTTTGACAGCTGAAAAGCCCGGCGTGCCTTTTTCGACGATAAATGCGGTAATGCCTTTGCTATCTAGAAGTTCGCCCGTTCGGATCAGAACAACTGCCACGTCGCCAGATAAACCATGTGTAATCCAGTTTTTAGAACCATTTAAAATCCAGTGGTCGCCGTCGCGAACAGCCGTTGCTTTCATGCGCATGGCATCGGAGCCGGTGTTGGCTTCGGTTAAGCCCCAAGCGCCAATCCATTCGCCGCTAGCAAGTTTCGGTA
>CANHSA010000089.1 GCA_947463345.1 Flavobacteriales bacterium | reverse complement strand
CTTTGTGCGCTCGCTTTGAAAACTTCCATAGGCGTGCTTTCATTGAGCACATGCCATTGTTTTTCAGGATTCAATTGCCTTAGCAAGAGCAAACCCCAATTAGAGTAGCCCGACCCGTAGGTTTCCATTCCGTCGTATAGATTTTGAAGCATTTGTGCTGCACTATTGAGCCACTCTTCATTTTGGTAATAAGTCCCCATCGTCAGAAACGCATGCGCCATAACCGAATTACTTGCAGGCAGCACGTTATCGTGCAGTTCCATATTGCGACTGATCAGGTCTGAATCAGCAGCCGTGAAATAACACATCTTGCTTTTGGGGTGCTGGAATTCATTAGCTACTTTCTCTGTGAGTATTTTGGCAAATTCCAAATATTCGAGTTTACCCGTGCTTTGGTAGGCCAAGCTCAATGCTTCTATCAAATGAGCGTAGTCTTCTAAGAAAGCTGGAATATTTTTTTGCCCGTTCGTATTGATGCGCAAAAGCTGCTGGCCGTCCCATTGAATTTCTTGTATCCAATTGAGGATGCGCAGCGCACGGAGTAAAAAAGCCTCTTCACCAAAAACCCGAAAGGCTTCAAGTAGACCTTTTGCAGCTAGCGTATTCCAACTGACAATTATTTTATGGTCGAGCCCTGGTCGAATTCTAGTCGAGCGCTGACTAAGTAGCGTATCGTTCATTTTTGCTTTAAACGAAAGCCAAGCTTGCAAATCGATGCCTTCTAATTTGGCAAAAGCGGCATCGGTTTCTTTGCGCAGCGGGATGTATTTGTCGTCTTCCCAAAACCCAACCTGATTGATATGATAATAGCGCTTGACGCGCGCGGCATCGGCGCCAAATAGGAAGTTTATTTCAGTTGGGTCCCAACAATAGAACTTCCCTTCTTCGCCTTCGCTATCCGCATCGAGCGCACTGAAGTAAGCCCCGTCGTTAGAAAGCAATTCGCGCTCTAGGAAATCAAAAGTTTGATAAACTAGATCCTTGTAATGCGGTGCTTGGTATTGCGCAAAAGCTTGCGCGTACAAGCCGATGAGCTGCCCGTTGTCATAGAGCATTTTTTCAAAATGAGGGACTTTCCAAAGTACATCAACGCTATAGCGCGTAAAGCCACCACCCACCTGATCGTAAATACCTCCAAAGGCCATTTTGTCTAAGGTGAGGCGCACTTGCTTTTCGATTTTTGCTTCGTCAAAATGTTGTGCATAGCGCAGGAGGAAGAGCCAATTATTGGGCAACGGAAATTTCGGCGCCTTGTTGGTACCTCCTTCAAAGGTGTCAAAACTGCGTGCCCAGCGCACCACCATTTCGTGGAGTCTTTCGGCACTAAAGCCCGAAATTTCTTGCGGGGCGTCAATGAGTTCCGCTTGCTGGATGCCTTCGTGTAGTTGGCGCGCGTAGTCAATGGCTTTGACGCGGTCGTTGGCATAGGTGTGCGCCAAAGACTTGAGTACATGCATCCATTGGTCTTTTGGAAAGTACGTGCCGCCGTAAATGGGCCTGCCGTCGGGTAGCGTAAAACAATTGAGTGGCCACCCACCGCGTTGGGTCATGAGTTGAACTGCCGTCATGTAGATTTGGTCCACATCCGGTCTTTCTTCGCGGTCCACTTTTACATTGATGAAATGTGCGTTCATCAGTGCAGCAACCTCAGGGTCTTCAAAACATTCGTGTTCCATGACATGACACCAATGGCAAGCGGAGTAGCCAACACTGATCAATACCAATTTGTCTTCGGATTTGGCCCTTTCAAATACTTCATTTGACCAAGCCACCCAATGAACAGGATTCTGGGCGTGTTGTAACAAATAAGGTGAACTTTCGTTGCCGAGTTGATTGGCCATATATTTAATATTTGATGGAAGAAGAACTATATTTGCCAAAGATATTCAACAGTGCAACAAATACGCCCTTACAAAGTTCTGCTTTTTTTAGTTCTGGTACTGTCACTTTTGTGCATACCAAGTGCGCTAATACCTGAAGACGGCGTCAAATGGATGGGCGTCAATTGGCGTTTCTTGCCCCTCGAGCGCATCTGGGTTGCCAAAAAACAAGTTAAGAAAAACATCGAAAAAATTGTCAGTGCGGTAGATACCACCGACATCAACAACGGCTTGAAACACAGCGGCCAAAGTAACGGCCAAACTGGCTTGCCCGAGGGCGGAAGTCTGGCAAGTGAGACAGCACATCCACTACAAATGAGTGGGAGTGCAGCGGCCAAAATGGCTCGGTTTTTTGCTGCGCTTCAAGAAGCAGCCGAAGGCAAAAAAATCAGTATTTTTCATTACGGAGACTCTCAAATTGAAGGCGACCGCATGACCGGTTACATCCGCCAGCGCATCCAACAGCAATTTGGCGGCATTGGCCCTGGGTTCATACCTGCTTACAACGTATACAACACGCAAAGTTTCAAGCAAAAGGTGTCGCCTAACTTCAAGCGCTTCACCGCTTTTTGGCCTCCAAAAATGAGCTCACGCCGCTACGGAGCGCTGCTTTCAGCTGCTACATTTGACGTCGCTGCCACAGATGCACAAGCAGGTCTTCCGACCGAAGCATGGATAGAAATCGCGCCATCGGCGGCGGCTTTTACCAGGGCTCGTACGTTTAGCCATGTCAAGTGCTATTACAACAGTTGTTACAAGTCTTGTTCAGTAAAAGTTTACGAGAACGACAAACTTATCCACGAAGATTCTCTGTTGGCCGACGGCGGGGCGCATGTATTGCCGCTCAGTTTTGACCACACGCCAAGCAAATTGCGCTTTGTTTTTTCATCGACCAAAAGTCCCATATTTACCGGCTTCAGTTTAGAAGGCGATGTAGGTGTCCAGATCAACAATGTTGCCATGCGCGGTTCCTCTGGGCACGACCTCAGTTCTTCTGAAGCCAGTTTGTTTGCCCAAATGCACCGCGAAGCAAATACAAAACTAATTATCCTACAATTTGGCGGCAATTCAGTCCATTCTTTCAGAGATAGCAGCAGTGTGCGTTATTACACGAGCTCGCTCAAAAACCGCATTCAATACATCCAAAAATTAGTGCCAGATGCAGCCATCATCCTCATTGGCCCCAGCGATATGTCGAGGCTGAATGCAGGCGTTTTTGAAACGTATCCGCTTTTGCCTTATACGGTTGATCGCATGCAAAAAATGTGCGCAGAAAATGGGGTTGCTTTTTGGAATCTCTATGGCGCCATGGGCGGTTTTAATTCAATGCCAGCATGGGTATCACAAGGCTTAGCAGGCAAAGATTACGTCCATTTTAGCCCGCGAGGTGCAAGTATCGCATCGCAGTATTTCTATGAAGCATTTGGCGCGGCCTATACCGATTGGCAAGCCAAGAAGGGAGGCCAAGAATGAAATACCTCTTTTGGTTTTGCAGCTTACCCATATTTGCTTTTGGACAATATCTCCCGCTTTGTAACAACGACTCTCTGAGCCCAACCGAACAAGAAATTGCCCGAAAGTATCCTTTTGTTGAGGTGCAATGCAATCAATTTCAGTTTTTTGGCGCGCAAAGCCCAAATTGGATGCACCTCAATGAAGAATTGAGCAGCATGATCCAAACGGGGCAAGGCAAGCTCAATTTTTACCATATTGGCGGTTCCCATTTACAAGCGGATATTTATACCCACGACTTTCGAACTTTTCTGCAGTCCAATTGGCCGGGCTTGAGTGGGGAGCGCGGTTTGGTTTTTCCTTATAATCTGGCCCATACGAACAACCCGACCAACTACGATTTTTCATCGCCCAATGCTTGGAAGGGCTACAGAAGTGTCACGCAACGCCCAGAAGACTTCGATTACGGCCTGAGCGGAGCTGCAATTACGTGTTCTGACTCACTGATTGTCGTTAATTTCAAGCATTTGCGCACACTCGTGAAACCGCCTTTTGACCGCCTTCGGATTTATCACAACACGGGTGAATTCCCTTATGACCTTAATTTTGGAGACCAAGAATTATTGGTAACAGACGTTGCGCATTATGACACCCTTGGCTACACAGAAATTCGCTTTTCAGACCACCTCGACTCCTTAGATCTGCTTTTTGTCAAAAATTGTCAAGCGCCTTTTTCTCTAGAACTTTTTGGTTTTGAATTTCTCAACGATCTACCTGGCATTACCTACACGGCTATTGGCATCAATGGGGCTAGTTTGCCCACTTACTTGGCCAATACCAATTTTGGCCGCGATCTCAAGCTCCGCAAACCTGACTTGTTTATTTTTTCGGTGGGCACCAACGATGCGCATTGCAGCTATGAAGCTTTTGATCCTTTGGTTTATAAGCACAATTTGGAGAAAATGATTCAGCAGGTGTTGAAGAGCAATCCAAATTGCGCCATTCTACTGACCGTTCCCAACGACGACTACTACATGCGCAAATATCCGAATCGCAATACGGAAAGACAACGCGAAGTCATTTATCAGTTGGCCGCGCAATACCAAATGGCAGTATGGGACTTCTACGGCATTATGGGTGAACTCGGCTCTTCTAAAACTTGGAAAATTGAAGGCCTCATGCAGGCCGATTACGTACATTTTACCGGAACAGGTTATCATTTGAAAGGCACACTCTTGATCGAAGCCTTTCAAAAGAATCTTAGTAGTTTACAAAACTTGCGCAACTAAAATATGAACCGCTTACTCGACATATTCTCCTGGCAGCAACAAGAAAGCTTGCTCTTTACAAGACTCGATTTTTGGTTGTTTTTCTTAGCCGTAATGGCTGTCTTTGTACTGATTCACAAACGCTATTTACTCCGTAGTATTTTCTTGACGGCGGTTAGTTTATTCTTCTATTTTAAAACGTCCGGAAATTTTGTGTTGCTGCTCGGCTTTATGCTTTTGTTCAACTATGTCATGGGCCTTGGTGTGCATACCAAGGAGGGAAAACCTTCCGCAAAAGGTTTTCTCGTTTTGGGCTTGATCATCAATTTGGCAGGATTGTTATATTTCAAGTACGCCTACTTTTTTACCGACGCCTTTAACGCACAGTTTGGCACAGACTATAACGTGGTCAATCAGTTTGCTGTTATCGGAAATGAATGGTTTGGCAAAGGCAGTTTTGTAGACAAAATACTGGTGCCAATTGGGGTTTCCTTTTTTACCTTTCACAACATTTCTTATCTCGTCGATATCTCTCGCAAGGAAATTCCAGCTGCCAAGAACTTCTTCGACTACGCTTTTTATGTCACTTATTTTCCGCATCTGATTGCAGGCCCAATTGTGCGCGCTCGCGATTTTATACCTCAAATTCATCAGCCGTATCAACTCAGTAAATACGAGTTCTCTTGGGCGCTTTGGATGATTGGAAAAGGCTTGCTCAAAAAATTGGTCTTTGCTGATTACATCGCAGTTCACTTCATAGACAAAGTACTCGATAGCCCCGGTGCTTATCCGGGCTTTGTCGGACTCATCGCCATGTTTGCCTATTCTTTACAGATTTACGCAGACTTTTCAGGTTACACCGATATGGCGATAGGCGTATCCAAGTTAATGGGTTTCAATTTACTCGAGAATTTCAATTCGCCATACAAGGCGGTATCGGTTGCCGATTTCTGGCGCCGTTGGCATAAATCATTAAGTTCTTGGCTCCGCGACTACCTCTATATTCCGCTTGGCGGTAATCAAAAGGGTACTTGGGGCACAACCATCATGACGGTGGTCATCCTTGGCTTTTTGTATTTTATTACCGGTTGGGTTGAGCTTTGGTATACCTATGGTATTTTATTGGTTATTTATTTGCTGTTATGGCAATTTTGGAAAGCATTCAGAACTTTTGCCGTTCGCGACCTCAACTTGCTCATCACGATGATTGTAGGTGGTTTGTGGCACGGTGCTAGTCAGAATTTTGTGATTTGGGGCGCTATGAACGGAGCGGCATTGGTGCTCTATAATTACTGGAAGCGCATTAGCCCTTATGAAAAAAGCACTTTCTGGCTCATTCGCGCGTGGCGCATCATCCTAACGCTGACATTTATCACCTTCACCCGTATTTGGTTCCGCTTGCCTGAGCCCGAACAACCGCTTCAATTCCTGACCATAATAAGCTATCAATTTGATTGGTCAGTCGCTGTATGGTGGATAGTTTGGAATAATTTTCAATTTATTTTTTGGCTGATCATCCTGGGTTTTCTGAGTCATTGGCTTCCACAAAAGTGGAAGGACCATACCGTTTTATTCTTTTCCAAATGGCCAATGCCGCTTCAGGCACTGACGTTTGCATTTGCAGTTTTCATCATGTATCAGACCGTTTCAGATACCTTTAAAGCGTTTGTTTACTTTCAGTTTTAGAAATAGTTGCTCAAATACTTGACATACGGGGTCTTGATGTTGTATCTTTGCGCTCCCCTAAGAGTAGGGTTTAAAAAATGGTCCTATGAGCAAAATGAAACTTTCAGATTTTGACTTCAACCTCCCTGAAGAATTAATCGCCAATTATCCAGAAGAAAACCGCGACGAAAGCCGCCTAATGGTGGTGCACCGTGCTACCGGCCTCATAGAACACAAAATGTTTCGCGATGTGCTCGATTATTTCGAAGAAGGAGATGTCATGATCCGAAACAACACCCGCGTTTTTCCTGCACGTATGTACGGTAATAAAGAAAAAACGGGTGCCAAAATCGAAGTCTTTTTATTGCGCGAACTCAACCGCGAAAGCCTCCTTTGGGATGTACTCGTAGACCCAGCGCGCAAAATCCGTATTGGCAATAAACTTTATTTTGGCGAAGACGACTCTTTAGTTGCTGAGGTCATTGACAACACAACCTCAAGAGGTCGTACGCTTCGTTTCTTATTCGATGGCCCTTATGAAGAATTCAAGGCTAAAATCACCGAGCTCGGTGAAACACCACTTCCTAAATACATCAAAAGAGACGTCGAGCCAGAAGACGAAGAGCGCTACCAAACTGTATTTGCAAGTGTAGAAGGCGCAGTTGCTGCCCCAACGGCAGGCTTACATTTTTCTAAACAATTGCTCAAGCGCTTAGAGCTCAAAGGCATCAATTTTGCAGAAATCACACTCCATGTTGGGCTCGGTACTTTTCGTTCTGTCGAAGTCGAAGACCTCACCAAACACAAAATGGATTCCGAACAAGTCATTATTCCAGAGGCTGCCGTAGAAATGGTCAATAATGCCAAGCGTACTAAGCAACGTGTTTGTGCAATCGGCACAACATCAATGCGTTCTATCGAAACATCCGTCTCCACCGACGGCATGCTCAAGCCCTACAATGGCTGGACCAACAAATTTATTTTTCCTCCATACGAATTCAGTATTGCAGATAGCCTCATTACCAATTTCCACACGCCGCTCTCCACTTTGCTCATGATGATTTCCGCCTTTATGGGCCATGAACTCATGCACAAAGCCTACGAAGAAGCGGTCAGAGAGAAGTACCGTTTCTATTCTTACGGAGACGCTATGCTGATTATCTAATGCAGCTGCACAAGCAATTAGCAACTTTTCAACCGACACAAAAAACGGTTCTCACCATCGGGACCTTCGATGGCCTGCATTTAGGTCACCAAAAAATTTTAGAAACAGTATGTGCCGAAGCCAAACTACTTGGCTTGGCGTCGGTATTACTGACTTTTCATCCGCACCCCCGCCGAGTCTTATTTCCTGACCAACCATTAGGCCTAATTCAAACCCAAGAAGAGAAGCTCGCCCGTTTGGCTGCTATTGGCCTCGACCACGTCGTTGTGCTTGAATTCAGTGAGGTTTTCGCTCAACAAACCGCAGCTCAATTTGTAGAAGAGGTCCTCATCAAAGGGTTGAATGCCCACAGCGTTATTATTGGTTACGACCACCAATTTGGTCATGATCGGCAAGGCAACCTTGCGTTTTTGCGCAGCTATGAAGCGAAAGGATGTTTTGAAGTCAAAGAAATCCCAGTTGAGCAAATTGACGAGGTCTATATCAGCTCTTCAAAAATCAGAAAGGCGATAGAACACGGTCAAATTGCACAAGCAAACGCTTATTTAGGTCAGCCTTACCAAGTGTCGGGTTTTGTATCGCGCGGTTTGCAAAATGGTCGCAGCATAGGCTTTCCTACAGCCAATGTCCAACTCACAGAAACCGAAAAAATCCTTCCAGCCGATGGTGTCTATGCGGTTTCTAGTGAATACAACGGCCGCACCTTGTACGGCATGATGAATATCGGATGGCGACCAACAATTAAGGAAGCCAAAATTGAACGCAAAATAGAAGTGCACTTCTTTGATTTTCAATCAGATATTTACGAAGCGTATCTAGCCCTTTACCTACATGAGCGCATGCGCGCAGAGCAAAAGTTTGAAAACCTCGAAGCGCTCAAAGCACAACTCAAGAAAGATGAGTTAGCCGTAAGAGCCTACTTTCAAAGGG
>CANHSA010000088.1 GCA_947463345.1 Flavobacteriales bacterium | reverse complement strand
TCCTCTCGACTTATTGATTTTTCGGGCAAATTCCGTCACAGACAAGTCACTCTCCTCAAGCACACGCTTAATCTCCTGACCAATATGCATTTCGACCATGACACAAAATTGCTCATTGCAAGTTTGATATGCTCACACATTGTGTTTGTATTATTAAACATATGTGTATAATATTTTTGTACATTTGATTCATATTATGTCTAAAAAAGTAAAAACAATGAAAATTATTACCAAAATTTTTATGCTAAGCGTAGTAGGCCTTACGCTTTTCAGCTGTGCCAAACCAGGATGTACAGATCCGAGTGCGATCAATTACAGTGAATCCGCTAAGAAAGATGATGGATCTTGCTTATATAAAGAAAAATTGATTTTCTGGCAAGACCAAGCTACCTCTGAACTAGTACAAAATGCTGGAATTACAGGTCTATATGTATATGTAGACGGACAATTAATTGGATCTACTTTGGCTACCAATTATTGGACAGGCACACCAAGTTGTTCCCAATCAGGCAATGTAAGCGCCGAAATTGACATGGGTAACCAAATTGTTAAAACAATCAGTTACGAAATCAAAGACAACAATGGCAATTCATTGGTGAACGATACTTACACTATGATCTCTGGCGACTGTAACATTATTCAAATGTAATTTCAAAGAAAGTGATATGAAAACTACAATATCAATATTCATTTTAACACTCCTTTTCTCAAGCTGTGGTGGTACATATTATATTGTTCAGCCAGCAGGAGAACTAAACATGGTTTCAACCAGAAACTATGAAACAAAAATAGAATACTCGGAACTAAAAACTTATGCTGGTGTCGATAGATCCCAAATTGATAATGCAATAGCATCTTCAAAGAATGGCAAGATTAAAGCAAAAAGTAAGGCATTTAAAGAAATAAATACATTTAAAGCTAAAAACTTAAATGAATCCGTAGATGCCGTAGTAAAATCAGTTTCCGGGGGTGAATACCTATCGAATGTTAAAATTTACTCCATTTATCAATTTTCAGGAAGAAACATGATTCCTACCTCCTTTTATATGGCGAGTGGAGATGTTTGGGGAACTAAAACAACTGAGGATAATATTAAAGGATTTAAAACAGGCGATAAAGTAGTCTTTACATATTCTAAACAGATAAAAAACTCGGTAGGGAAAGTTTTTAAAGGGAAATTAAATTCACAATATTCTGCCAAAGTAGTCGAACTAAAGAGTGCAACTGCAATTATTCAATTAGAATCGGGCGAAATTATTGAAATTCCATATTTAGAGATTGTAAGACTCTAAGTTTAAGGAACCCCCATCAAAGAAGGAACCCTCACGGTTCCTTTTTTATTTTACAATAACAACTTTACTGCCAATTTAAAGGCTTGGTTAATAAATAACCATCTGGTTTAATTACATGAAAAGGAAATTGACTATCCACAAGTTTTTTTCTGCCAATTGTTAAATATCCTTTAGAAGCATCTGCAACTGTTTGGTTCTTACGTTTTGGAGGAAAGGCCACAAACACTCTTTTAGAATTCCAGTTTTCGTGTATGGAGCGAATTGGTGGAACTAAATCGCTATCTCCAGAAATTAACATGGCTGTATCATACTTATCGTGAAATGCATCATTTAACATTTCTGTTGCAATATTAACATCTGTCATTTTTTCATTGAATTTTGGCCAATGGAATCCACAACTTTTACACTTAATTGTGTCTGACTGATATTGACCAAAATAAATCTCTACGTTGGTAGTTTGCAAGGATTCAATATAAACTGTTTGCCTCTTCTGTTTTTCTGGATTATAATTTAGCCTACTCGTAAAGTACTTTACCCCAACTAATTCTTGAGACGATTTCAATAAATTCTCAGAAAGAAGTCTCAAGTCTAACCATTTACATTGCTTATAACTTGCTTCAAGCATACCAAAATATAAATTGAAGCCATCAACATAAACCTGCACTCTTTCTTTTTTATTGATTTCTTGGCGACTATCCATTTTTTATTTAATTTTGTTTCAACAACTCCGCTAGAGATAGCATCTCTAGTCTGACGCTCCGCAAGGAGCGTTTCGTTTTTATACCATTTTCTTTTTCAATTCGAAATAAAACGCCGTATTCCTCAATATATTGAAGAACCTTTTAACCAAACAAAACAAAACAAAACTCAACTATCAACTTTGAGTTTTATTTTTCGGTGTTTCGTATTTAAAATGAGGGTGTAAAAAAATTCGTTAATTTTAAGAGAAAGATTCTCCACATTTTAATTCAATCAACAACAACTTTATTTCTTAGACACATGAAAAACTTTACACTCATCTTAGCTAGTTTACTTTTATTATTCGGGTCTTGTACCGTGCAAAAAAGAACGTATCGACCTGGTTTTACAGTTCAATGGAAAGGGGATAAATTTCAAAAGTCTAATGAAGATGTAGCACAAGAGGAAGTAATCGTCAAAGAAGACGCTGCCGTTACAGTTATTGAAAATGCGACAACTGCAGACGAAGCGCTTAACAACAATAAAGTTGCACCTACAGAAAGTAAAGACCGACCAACTGAGGCGAGCAACAATTTAAAGACTCAAGAGGAAGAAGTTTCTGGAGATAAACAACAAAAAGTAGTTGGCTCTCATGCTGAGACGGTGCCGTCTTCCCACATGAAGAAAGCTGCCCGATTTTCAAATGGAATCAACCTTGATCATAAAGCATCCATTGGTGCAGACGACGAAGGAGGAAATGGAGCTCTGAAAGCTATTGGTTGGATTTTTATCATTTTAGGCATCATCCTACTGCTCCTGGTTAGTATTCTTGTCGGCATCCTTTTGATGCTACTCGGCCTATTGTTTTTTGTGGTGGGAAAGAATAATTAACAAGATATTTTAAGGCATAAAAAAAGGAACCTCTCGGTTCCTTTTTTGTTTATCCTAAGTAGCTTTTCAGTACTTTGTTTTTGTTGGTGTGTTTGAGGCGGCGAATGGCCTTCTCTTTGATTTGGCGAACGCGCTCGCGGGTGAGTTCGAATTTGTCGCCGATTTCTTCTAAGGAAAGCGGTGCTTTGCCGTCGAGGCCGTAGAACATGCTAATGACTTCGCTTTCGCGCGGCGTTAGGCTTGTGAGTGAACGGCGGATGTCTGAACGCAAAGACTCGAGGGTAAGGCTAGCCTCTGGGCCAGGAAGTGAGTCGCCTTGCATGACGTCGTACATTGTGGAAGTGGAGTCGTCACCCTCAATTAAAGGCGCATCCATAGAGATGTGACGACCGTTTTGAGAAAGCGTTTGCTTTACTTCTTCTGGCGTGACATTCAAAAACTCGGCGAGTTCGTCTGCAGATGGTGGACGCTCAAATTTTTGCTCGAGTTCTGAATAAGCACGGTTGATTTTGTTGATGTTGCCAATTTTGTTCAAAGGCAAACGCACGATGCGCGCTTGCTCGGCCAAAGCCTGAAGAATAGACTGACGGATCCACCAAACGGCATAGGAAATGAACTTGAAACCACGGGTTTCGTCAAAACGTTCTGCGGCTTTGATGAGGCCTAAGTTGCCCTCATTGATTAAGTCTGGCAAAGCCAAACCTTGATTTTGGTATTGTTTAGCTACAGATACTACAAAGCGAAGATTGGCTTTGGTCAGGCGTTCGAGCGCAAGGCGGTCTCCGGCTTTGATTTTTCGAGCGAGCTCTACCTCTTCATCAGCGGTAATGAGGTCAACTCGACCAATTTCTTGTAAGTACTTGTCTAAAGATGCGGTCTCTCTGTTGGTGACCTGTTTTGCGATTTTTAACTGCCTCATATTTTCTAATTGCCTTCCCTTGTACTGATAAAATGCAGAAAGGTTCGACTTCAACGCACTTTTTTTTCATGCGTTACAAAGTTTCGAGCAAAAGCCCTGATTTACTGCATATTTTACGGAGTCTGGTGATCATTTATTGTAAGCTGCAAAGGAAAAAACCTGCTTTTTGTACCCCACCACATACCATGAACCATTGAAATTGCGTTTAGTTCGTATGGATTCATTTATTTCTCAACGTTTTTGTCAGGAATGCGGCAGCCCTCTAAAAGGCCGTAGCGATCAAAAATTTTGTTCCGACCAGTGCCGCAATCAGTTCAACAACCGCAGTTATGCGCAAAAATTGACCCAGCAGCGCCAAATCAATCGGATTCTCATGCAGAACCATCAAATTTTAGCGCACTACCTCTTGATCGACAAGAAAAGAAAAGTTCTGGAGCTTGACCTCCGGGTAAAAGGCTATAATTTTGATTTCCACACCCACCAAAAACAAGCAAAAAATGGCCAAGTCTATATCTTCTGTTATGATTTTGGTTACCTTCGGTTGGCCTCTAATCAGTTGTTATTGGTCCAAGGATCTTGTTAATGATGACACCAACCCAACGACATACCTACACCGGAGCAAATGGACGCAAGAGTTTATATGAACTCAGCACCAGTCCGGCACACCAAGAACTAGTGGTTTTTGTGCACGGCTTTATGGGCTTCATGGATTGGGGCGCTTGGCATTTGGTCCGCAACTTTTTTACGAATGCTGGTTTTGATTTCTGTCGTTTTAATCTTACTCACAACGGTGGCACACCCGCTCACCCAATTGATTTTTCAGATACCGAAGCCTTTGGGCAGAATACTTACTCTAAAGAACTTTTTGATATTACATCAGTATTAAATCATCTAGAATCCCGGCACCGAACTTACCAAAAAATACATCTGATCGGACATTCCAGGGGTGGCGGAATGGCGATTTTAGCTGCCCAACAATGGCAGCAAGTAAGCCCGCTCGGGCAGGTGTGTACTTGGGCTGCAATCTGCGATATTGCAAGGCGTTTTCCGAGTGGTGAGGAACTTGAACACTGGAAAGAAACAGGCCTCAGATTTGTAAAAAATAGCCGGACCTTACAAGATCTACCACAGTTCTTTGAATTATATGCAAATTTTGAAAGGAATAAAGCCAGACTAGATATCAAAGCTGCAGCTAAAGAAATTGGCAAACGCCTTCATATTTTTCATGGAGATTTAGATACTTCTGTACCTATTTCAGAAGCCTATGAATTACAAGAGGTGTCGGACGCAAAGGTCATTGAATTACATGGAGCAGATCATGTTTTTGGAGCTGTGCATCCGTGGGATCAAGACGTACTACCTCCTCTTCTTGAAGAATTGTGCGGGAAAACTTTGAGGGAATTATAAAACAAAAAAGCCAGTAAACATACTGGCTTTTTGTTTGGGGAGGAAGACGGGTCTCGAACCCGCGACCTTCGGAACCACAATCCGACGCTCTAACCAACTGAGCTACAACCTCCATTTTGGTGGGTGCAAATATACAAAATCTTCTTGATATTTAAAATGTGCTTTTAGAAAATGGCAATTATTCTATGCGTAATTTTGCAATAAAATAACGCAACAACATAGCATTTATGCAATCTCAAGAACTCTTTACAAGTGAATTACTCGCACAAGCCATGAACTACGATGGCTACATGCAACTTTCCGAATTGCTGGTTTCAGAAGAACGCACCAGTGGGCCCAACCAAAGCGCTCCTTATGTGCACTACACGAAGCTCAACTTTCAACGCATGAAGCGCCTCAATAAAACAATAGAAGTACCTGCCCACCTGGCGCAACTCTTGAAGCAAAAAGCCAATAATTGGAGGTGGATTACCATTACAGAACCTTGGTGCGGTGATGCTGCTCAGTGCGTTCCAGTGCTTGAAAAATTAGCCTTAGCGGTTGGCGGTATAGAGACCTATTATATCTTGCGCGACGAGCACCTAGAGGTAATGGATGCCTACCTTACCAATGGCGGTAGAGCAATCCCAAAATTGATTTGCCTAGATGAAAATGGTGCAGAAGTATTCACTTGGGGCCCAAGACCAGCTGTTATTCAGGAAGTCATGAACCAATTAAAGGCAGGCGGTGTAACCGAAATTGCTGAGATTGTTGAGGCCATCCAAAAAGCATACAATGCCGACCATCAGGCCGGCATGTACACAGAATTTGAAACCCTTTTACAAGGATTGTAATTTAAAAAGTAGCCATCTAGAGCGTGCCGCGGTTTTCTTGCTCGCGCTCAATGGCTTCAAACAAAGCCTTGAAGTTGCCTTTTCCGAAAGACTGCGCGCCTTTTCTTTGAATGATTTCAAAGAACATAGTTGGGCGATCTACAACAGGCTTGGTGAAGAGTTGCAATAAGTAACCTTCGTCGTCGCGGTCAATTAAAATGCCATGAGATTTCAGAAGCTCGACGTCTTCGTCGATAGCGCCAACGCGGTCGAGTAGGTCTTCGTA
Source organism: Flavobacteriales bacterium (assembly GCA_947463345.1). Classification (GTDB taxonomy): domain Bacteria; phylum Bacteroidota; class Bacteroidia; order Flavobacteriales_D; family Crocinitomicaceae; genus UBA952. Next base: position 2,188 of record CANHSA010000088.1, on the reverse strand, counting down.
ATATGTTTCTGGAACATACAAGAACTCTACCCCGCGGTCGCGCATGGCTGAAACGGTGGCAACGATGTCGTTGGTGGCAACTGCAATGTGCTGTACGCCCGGACCGTTATAAAAATCGATGTATTCCTCGATTTGAGATTTTTTCTTACCCTCGGCTGGTTCGTTGATCGGGAATTTAATGCGGCCATTTCCGTTGGACATTACTTTAGACATCAGTGCGGTGTAGTCTGTAGAGATGTCGTTGTCGTCGAAAGAAACAATCTGAGCAAAGCCCATTACCTTTCCGTAAAACTCGACCCAATCGTTCATTTCATTCCAACCGACATTACCCACCATGTGGTCAATGAATTTGAGACCCACAGGCTCGGGGTTGTAATGTGATTCCCATTTTTTGTAGCCTGGCAAAAAGATGCCTTCATAGTTGTGACGCTCCACAAAAATATGGACGGTTTCTCCGTAAGTATAGATACCGGAGCGCACCACCCAACCATTCGCGTCTTCTTCGCGGGTTGGTTCCATGTAGGGTTTTGCACCTCTTTTGGTGGTTTCTTCAAATGCTTTGGTGGCATCTTCTACCCATAAAGCAACAACTTTGACACCATCGCCGTGTGCATTGATGTGCGCATTGAGCTCGCCGCCTTCTGTTAATGGCGTAGTGAGTACCAAACGGATTTTATCTTGTTTGAGCACATAAGAAACGCGGTCTTTGACGCCTGTTTCTAAACCTGCATAGGCCTCGGACTGAAAACCAAAGGCTGTTTTGTAGTAATGTGCACTTTGCTTGGCGTTGCCGACATAAAGTTCGACGTAGTCCGTACCTAAAAGCGGTAGGAAGTCTTCGGCGTCGTGAAATATTTTTTCGAGACTGTAGTCGGTGTTTTGGATGTCTTTTAAATTTTTGATCTCTGCCATTGTATTGATTTTGGTCAAAATTAGGGATTAATGCCGAGTTAGTGCTGCCAAGAGAACATGTAGTCTGGCAATTCCATCTCCAAAGCGCGTTTGGTAAGAGAAAGCGGCTTAAAGGTATCAACCATAACAGCCAATTCTTCAGTTTCTTTTTTGCCAATACTGCGCTCGTAAGCTCCTGGATGCGGGCCGTGCGGGATTCCTGCCGGATGCAAGGTGATCTGACCCTTTTCAATGTTATTGCGGCTCATGAAGTCTCCGTCTACATAATACAAGACCTCATCGGAATCGATGTTGGAGTGGTTATAAGGAGCCGGAATGGAATCTGGGTGGTAGTCGTAGAGGCGCGGTACAAATGAACACACTGCAAAGGCAGCGGTTTCGAAAGTTTGATGCACGGGTGGCGGTTGGTGTACACGGCCTGTGATAGGTTCAAAATCGTGGATAGAGAACGCGTATGGATAGTTGTAGCCATCCCAACCTACGACATTAAAAGGGTGATGCGCGTAAGTGTAGTCGTAGAGGACATCTTGTTTTTTGATGCGGATCAAGAAGTCGCCTTCTTCGCGATGCGTTTCGAGTTCAGATGGTGTGCGGATGTCGCGCTCGCAATAAGGCGAATGCTCCAACAACTGACCAAACCAATTGCGGTAGCGTTTGGGCGTGTACACCGGATGAAAAGACTGAATGATAAACAAGCGGTTGTTGGCGTCGTTGAATTCTAATTGATAGATCATGCCACGCGGAATCACGAGGTAGTCGCCGTAAGAAAATTCGATGTTGCCCATTTGGGTGCGCAACTTGCCCGAACCTTTGTGGATGAAAATGATTTCGTCTGCATCGGCATTCTTGTAGAAGTAGTCTTTCATGCTCTCGGATGGTGCAGCGAGCTCTAGGTAAACATCTGAGTTGACCAATACCGGAACTCGGCTTTCAACGTAATCGGCGGCAGGCTTGAGGTCAAAACCTCTGAAACTGCGCATGAGCATATTTTTTTGGATGCCAATTTCTGGAGCAATATTGGTTTGTGCACCAATTGACTTTACTACCGTTGGTGGTTGAACGTGATAGAGAAGTGCAGACATCCCGTCAAAGCCAATTGTGCCAAAGAGTTGCTCATGGTAAATGGAGCCATCTGGCTGGCGAAAAACGGTGTGGCGCTTGTGCGGTATCTGTCCAAGTTTTTGATAAAAAGGCATGTTTCTTAGTTTTATAAGTTCAAAACTAATTCAAATGCGGAATTGAAGAAATGATTTTGGTCAGTTTTGTTACTTTTGTT
>CANHSA010000087.1 GCA_947463345.1 Flavobacteriales bacterium | reverse complement strand
CAATTGCGTCCAATTGGCATTGTAGATGCAACAGCCTTTAGCAGCCTAGAACAAGCACCAATTGTACTCAATACCGCCTTTACAGTCTTGAAAACAACCGATGAAGGCAGTGCGCAATTACTGCATTTTCACGATCAAAATGCAATGCGCGAATTGCTGCCATCAAAAGAAGGAAGCCCACAGAGCGTTTTGCCCAAAAACACAAATGTTGTTGTCATTATCATTGAGAGTTTCGGTACAAATTATGCGGGTCCGAATAGTCCAAAATCGTATACACCCTTTTTGGACTCACTCGTTCTAAAAGGTTTGTTCTTTGATTACGCCATTGCCAATGGCCGTACCTCCATGGATGCCGTGCCCGCCATTTTAGCCGGAATGCCATCTTGGCTCCCTGAATCCTATATTTTATCACCTTATTGCAGCAATCAGCTCAATAGTTTGCCGCAAATACTAAAAGATCAAGACTACCAAACCTCCTTTTATCATGGCGCAAAGGAAGGTTCCATGAGTTTCAAGAGTTTTACCAAGGCCATTGGTGTCGATACCTATAAAGGACTAGAGTCTTATCCCAATCAGGCGCATTTTGATGGCAATTGGGGAGTCTGGGATCATCACATGCTCTCTTATTTTGGTCAAGAACTTAGTCAGCAGCGGCAGCCCTTCTTTAGCTCTATTTTCACCCTGAGTTCGCATCATCCATATACCGTTCCTGCGTCATATGAAGGTAAGTTAAAGAGCGGGCCAGAACCGCTTTGTAAAACAATTTCATACACAGACCAATCCTTGAGCCGTTTTTTCAAACGTTATAAAAACGAAGCTTGGTTTCAGAACACTTTGTTTGTTATAACCGCTGATCACGTCGGGCCCACCCGTCAAAAACAATTTCAAACCCTCGATTGGCGTTACCGCATTCCAATTGCATTTTATCACCCTTCAAAAGCGCTTCCAAAGCCTTCCAAAGGCGTTGTTTTTCAACAAATTGACATCATGCCAACCGTACTCGACATGTTAGGGTTGCCAAAAGCTGCGTTTCAATTGGGTTCGTCTTGTTTTGAACACAATCAAAGCCAAAAAATGGTCTACGATAACGGTAATTTGCTATCGTTCATCTACAACGGCACCAATTTATTACCAATTGCCTGGACACCAAATGTAAAGCGGAACTATACCAAGGACCAAGCACTAATCAGCCAACAAATGAGCGCGCTTTATCAACATTACATGAATAGTTTGATCGAAAACCGCTGTAGTAAACAAACCATCAAGTCCCGCTTCCCATAGAATTGCTTATCTTTGTGCTTTCAAAGAAAGCATCCTATGGCCGAAAAAAAAGTCACCCGTCAAGAAGATTACGCAACCTGGTACAACGACCTCGTTTATAAAGCCGACCTCGCCGAACACTCCGATGTCCGTGGCTGTATGGTCATTAAACCTTATGGCTATGCCATCTGGGAAAACATGCGTGACGTCCTAGATGCCAAATTCAAAGAAACTGGCCATTCCAATGCTTATTTTCCGCTTTTTATTCCGAAAAGTTATTTGAGTAAAGAAGCTGCCCACGTCGATGGCTTTGCCAAAGAATGTGCTGTGGTTACACACTACCGCCTCAAAAATGCCGAAGATGGCAGTGGCGTAATTGTCGATCCAGATGCCAAATTGCAAGAAGAACTCATTGTGCGTCCTACTTCAGAAACCATCATCTGGAACTCCTACAAAAACTGGATTCAATCTTACCGAGATCTCCCCATCCTTATTAACCAATGGGCTAACGTCGTGCGTTGGGAAATGCGCACGCGTTTGTTTTTGCGCACCTCAGAATTTTTATGGCAAGAAGGCCACACCGCGCATGCCACCAAAACCGAAGCCATTGCAGAAGCAGAACAAATGCTAGATGTCTACGCCGATTTTGCCGAAAACTACATGGCCATGCCCGTACTCAAAGGCCGCAAAACTGCAAGTGAGCGTTTTGCAGGTGCCGAAGACACACTCTGTATCGAGGCGCTCATGCAAGATGGCAAGGCTCTTCAAGCCGGAACCAGCCACTTTTTAGGTCAGAACTTTGCCAAAGCTTTCGACGTCAAATTTGCCGACAAAGAAGGTAAGCTCGACTTCGTATGGGCCACCTCATGGGGCGTGTCTACGCGTTTAATGGGTGCACTCATCATGACACACTCCGACGACGAAGGCTTAGTGGTGCCGCCAGCACTTGCGCCAATTCAAGTTGTAGCTGTTCCTATTTACCGCACAGAAGAAGAACGCGAGCAAATCACCGCTAAGTTCAAACAATTGGCAGCCGAACTCAAAGCCAAAGGCATCCGTTTCAAATACGACGACGACGACAACCGTCGCCCAGGCTGGAAATTTGCCGAATACGAAACCAAGGGCGTTCCGGTGCGCTTAGCCATGGGTCCAAGAGACCTCGAAAATGGCAAAATTGAAGTCGCTCGCCGCGATACCAAAACCAAAGAAACCCTCGACTTCGACAACTTGGTGGTTGCCATTGAAGCGCTCCTCCAAGACATCCAACAAAATCTCCTTCAACGCGCCACCGATTTCCGTGCGGCCAATACCCACACCGTAGACTCCTACGAAGCTTTCAAAGTAGAAATTGAAAAAGGAGGCTTCTTTTTAGCGCACTGGGACGGCACGCCAGAAACCGAAGAGCTCATCAAGCAAGAAACAAAAGCCACTATTCGCTGCATTCCTTTTGATCAAGCACCAGAAACTGGCGTTTGTATGGTAACGGGTAAGCCTTCTGCTGGTCGCGTTGTATTTGCCAAAGCGTATTAATGGCGGTTTTTGCTTTTAAGGATTTTGTTGTACATCAAGACAACTCCCCTTTAAAAGTAAATACCGACGCTATTTTATTAGGTACCTCCATACCCAGAATTCCCGAACACGCCAAGGTTTTAGACGTAGGAACAGGCAACGGCGCCATCGCCTTGCTGCTTGCTTTGCGTTTCCCAACGGCTTCTATTACAGGCATAGACCCTCATTTAGGCGCCTTTTCTGATGCGCAACTGAATTTTCAACAAGCTGCTTTTTTTGAGCGGCTTCGCGCACTCAATTGTTCGTTAGCTGAACTTCCAGGTACAGATCACTACGACATCATCGTTTCGAATCCGCCGTATTTCATCGATAGCCTAGTGGCTGAAAATCTAGAAGGCCAGCAAGCGAAGCATGTGTCAGCCGAAGCTTATTTTGAGCTTTTAGAAGATATGAGGTCAAGATTGACAGAAGATAGTCAATTATGGCTCATTCTACCCCCACAGGTTGCGAGCCAAACAATAGCATTTTTTGAAACAAAAGGCTTTGATTGTAGCCAAAAACTGCGGTTTCATGCCCATCCATCCAAACCTGACAAACGTTGGGTGGTTTGTTTTGAGAACAAGAAAGGCGTTTGTGAAGAACAGGAGTTTTGCATTCGCAATGCAGATGGAACTTACCATGCAGATTACCGCCAATTAGCAGGAAGGTATCACGACCGTCTGATTTAGATTTTCTTTTTGAGTCTAGATAAATCTGTACTCAGGCCAATGGTTTGAATACTGCCTGCCTTAGAGTAGAATTGAATCGCGTAGTCGAGGTCGAAGCGCTTGACGTGCAGGCGTGTACCAAAAGAAAAACCAGCCAAGCCAGGAAAATCAGTGAGTTTAAGTTGTTGGCGTCTGTTGTAATCAAAGCCCATTCGCATTTGTATGGCACCTTTCGGGATGAGTTCGAGTTGGAATTGCAAGTGATTTGCGATTTTCTCACCTAAATTAGGTGTATAAACCTGAATGGTGTCGCCAGTTAAGGGGTCGAGTGTTTCTTTAGCGTTTGGGTCGAGCCAAATATTTTCTGGACGGTTGAGTGCATGACCCACCAAATGAAAACGAAAGGGTGCATGTGCCAAGCGGTAACTTACTGCTGCGTAAATATCGAGCGGAAGCACCGATTGCGACTGTGGCGTATAATCTTTAAAAACAAAACCCGCATTGCGCACGCCGATGGAGGCAATAAAGAGTTCTTTGGGATGAATAAGGAGTGCAGAAAGGTTGGTCGATACACCATAAGCACTGAAGCGCTCTAAATTTGATCCTAGTAAATTGAGTTGTGCACCAATTCTAAAGTACGGATTGGGCGCATAGCAATAACTTGTTCCGATGTTGTAATCAAGCGCAGTAAAAGTCCCGGTTTGCACACCTTCAATTGAAGTTTGGTTAAAAGAACCATAGTTCATGTAGCGAATATAGGGTGCAAAAACGCCCCATTTGGTTCGAAAGGCACTCACCAGTGTGCCGTAATGTACGCCGCTGGGTAATATTCCGACTGAGGTATGAAATTGCTGCACATTTTTAGCGTCTAGGAGGGCAGGTTGGTCTAGGCTTAAACTCACTTCTTTATCGTTGACCGCGTAGAGTCTACCGCCAACGCCTGCATTTTTTGCATTATTGAGTTGGTTGAGGTAGCTAAAGGAGGTTGTGCCCCAGGTATATTGTGCGCTTACATTGAAAACAATACCAAAAAGAAGGAAGCAAATAATTTTCATAGTCCTTAAACGAAAAACGTTCATTTAGATTGTGAAAATACAATAAAATTTGGCGTCAACTACTTTGGAACAATAATTGTATGTGGCCAAGACATGAAGCCTACAAGTATCCACTACAGCCAATTTGAAAGCCTCTACGCCAACGAGCAAAGGTTTTTCAAGCACATCATTGCCCGCTATTTTAACGGTGCTCAACAACAAGATGTACTCCAAGATTTCTCGATTCATTTATTTGCTTTGCTCACACAAAAGCAGGCTGAGGACGCCCATCTTTTTGATTCAAAGGCTTGGCTAAGAACTGTTTTAGTTCATTTTTGTATTTCGCAGCTGCGCAAAGAGCAAGCTCAAAAAAATAGCGTTTGGAAGCAAACAACTGTTCAGCATGTTTTAGTGGCCAAGGAGGCTACGCTTCAACAAGAACTTGAAATTGCAATATTGTATCAGCAGGCATTAGGTTGTGTGACCAAAAAAGAAGCACTTGTCTTAAAGATGAAATACGAATACAAGCGCAGCACCAAAGAAATCGAGCGCAGATTAGAGCTTCAGCATGTCGATGTGTTAATTGCGCGTATCAAGGCAAAAATCAAGAAAAAAATGGGCCGAATAGAACTCGACTGGCTATAATTAGCTGTTGTCTGGTTCTGTTTTACTTAGAATTCGAGGTGTCTTTCCTTTTTTTCTGGGTAGATGTCTGCAATGGTGACTAAAATGGCGGTTTCTTCAACGTCGCCAAAGTCGGCATTAACAGCTGTGTCAAAGGTGCGCATGGTAGGCGAGAGGTTCATATAGATGTTCATGAGTGGCGGAATAAAGGTGCCGCAGTCACGCACATACTGATTGAGCACCTTGAAGCCTTCTTTAAAATCTAAGCCATTGATGAGTTGCAAGTAGCTAGCCGCGTTGCTTTTGTAATTGAGCGGGTGATACGCAGTAATGAGCTGATCTGAATCATTGAAATAGTATTGTAAAAAATTAAGTAAGAAATCGCGGCTTTCTCGGTTGTAGTCAGGGTACATAGTGACTTTTCCAAAGAAATACTTTACCTCTGGGTAAAAGCGGATCAGCGCCCCAAGGCCATCCCAGATATTGTCAAGGGCAAACAAACCTTTCTTAGGATTCACGTTAGGTTGGTAATTGGGTTGTACCCAACTGCGGCCTAGTTCGATCGTGTAAGGCAAGAAATCCGATTTAAAGGTGTCGCTGAAATCGAAGTAATGGACAGTAGATAAGTGGTAGTCTCCGTTTGCATCTTTTGCGTCGGCACATACTTTATAGCGGTAACCTCCAATAATTTCTTGATCTTCTACGGACCACACAATGAGTTGTTCGTAGGCGTAGGGGCCGAAATCGTAGTCGTCGAGGTCAACTTCCTGGCCTGTGCCGCCACCAGCTGCACGAAAAGTAAGTTCGCGCAAACGTCCAATTTCTTGAAGTACATGGGGTGCGTTGGTCGCATTTACGCGATAAATTTCGTTGCCGCCTTTACGGGTACTGCGCAAAAAGCGCTCGGGGCTCAATTCTTGGCGAAGAACAGCGCTATCAATAGGGTCAATGAGTTTTTTCATGGCTTGATTTTAGGCTGTAGACGTGGTTTTTTACCCAATTGGCGGCCGTGTAGTCGTCTAGGTTTTGCGGGATATCTTGGGGAGTGAGCGGTTGTCCAATGACAAACGAAATTTTACCTTTTTTTTGTTTGTACATTTCGTCTGCAAGCAAAAACATTTCGACATTCGCTTTGATTCCTATGCGTTTGCGCCAGCGATTGACGCGGTAAAACGTCTTGGACAAGCGGCCTTCGATGTAGATCGGGACAATTGGTCTGTTCAAGGCGCGGGCATAGGTCATGAATGTTTTTTTCCATTCGGGCTCAACAATTTGACCATAATGAATGCGGGTCACCATTCCAGCCGGAAAAATAATGACAGCTTGCTCTTTTTCAAAAGCACTGCGGATATTTTGACGAACCCCACCATGGTTGCGCCCAAATTTGTTGATGCCTACAAATAGGTTGGACAGTTGTGTAATGTTCAGCAAGAGGTCGTTGACGATCAGTGCGACATCTGGTCTTTTTTGGCGTATGGCATGAATCAGTGCTACGCCATCCATGCCGCCTAACGGATGGTTCAATGCGAGTATGACGCCTCCGTTCGCTGGAATGTGTTCCAAGCCTTGAACGTCGATGTGAATTTGAAAATAGTCGATGATGGCCTCGCAAAAGTCATGGTCTTTGAGGTGCCCTTTAGCTCTGATAAACGCGTTTATTTCGTCCTGATGTAACTTTCGCTTCAAAAAAGCAAGTACAAAACGCGGGAGCCACTTGAGTAAACGTGGGTTTTTACTTTTGATGAGTGCTTCGATATCGATGTAATCCTGCTGAGACATACTGCAAAATTAAACGGAAAAATCAAATGCGAGTTCTAGTCCATCAAAAGCCAAGCTAACATGCGGTGGTAGTTTTTCACATACTTGTTCGTGTAAGCCAAAGAGATGCGAAATATGCGTCAAATAACTCCTTTTGGGCTTGAGTTCAGCGATGAGTTCGAGCGCCTCTTCTAAATTAAAATGTGAAGGATGGCTATATTCGTGAAGTGCATTTATAATGAAAACATCGAGGTTTTTTAGCTTTTCTTTTTCGCTGGCTGAAATGGTTTTTGCATCGGTAATGTATGCTAGTTTTCCGATTCTAAAGCCTAATACTTGCATTTTATGGTGCCAAACTTCAATCGCTTCAAGGGGGTAGTTGCGCAATTGAAACAGACCTTTTTCAAGGTGAGTAATTTCGAATTTAGGAACACCAGGATAAGGGTTTTCTTCAAAAGCATAGTAATACTCTCTTCTGAGCGCTAGTTCTACCTTTGGTGTGCAATAAATTGGAAAGGCTGCTTTGTTTTGATGATTAAAGGCGCGAATGTCGTCTAGGCCAGCAATATGGTCTTTGTGTTCGTGGGTTAAAAGGATTGCATCTAGATTTTGAACTTTGGCCCTGAGCATTTGTTGGCGAAAATCGGGACCTGCGTCAATGGCAAAAGTCAAGTCAGGAACTTCGACGAGGACACTAACCCTGAGGCGTTGGTCTTTGGGGTCAGTAGATTGGCAAGTTGGGCATTGACATCCAATTACCGGCACCCCTTGTGAAGTACCTGATCCCAAAAATGTGAGCTTACCTGTCGTTTGTGCACTCATTTGTTGATTGGCGTTAAATCGATGCGCTTTTGCCCGGTGGGTTTGCGCATGAACTGATGCACAATTGTTTTGTTGTCGCGGTTTTCTTTCTCGGTATGAATATAGCGGCTCCAGTGCAAAGGTTCTTTGCCATGAAAATGAAAGGGTGCATAACCGTAGCCGCGGTAAATTCCATTTTCTATCCAAACCAAGCTTTTTTCGCCTTTGTTACGGCCTTTATCGACCAAAAAGAAGGTGTCGCCATTGAATTGCAGTTGGTCTATATAGGTCTGGACTCTTTGATTATAGGAGGAAGGCGCTTCTTCTTGAACACAAGCGCCTTTACATTGATGAATAGTGTATTGAAAACAAGCGCTTTGCGTAGGGTAGAGGTAGCAGAGTTTCTGGCAAAGTTCGAGTTTCTCGGCGATGTGTTCGAGGTAACTTTGTGCGTCTTTTCTCGAGGTGAATTGTAGCAGGGGTTCTTCGTCTTTTTTGGCAGTACTCTCAATCTTAAGGCGTAAATAACCATCGAAGTCTCGTTGGTCATAGAGTCCAAAAGGAAACAAACTTTTGCGCAACTTTCGGTTGTATATGGGTTTGTGTTCTTTGATGAGGTTAGATTCTAGCAACATTGCAATGAGTTCCGAGCCTGTTAATTCGTATTCTACTCGGCAAACATCTTGGATCATTTGCTGCCCCTTTGCTGTTTTGGTATTGCGCAAATGTTGCTCGATGCGCTTTTTGATGTGAATGCTCTTGCCGATATAAATGAGCTGATTGAACTCGTTGTAAAGTTTGTAGACGCCAGTTTTGTTGGGAAGTTCTTCTATGCTTTCTAAACTGAGGTT
>CANHSA010000086.1 GCA_947463345.1 Flavobacteriales bacterium | reverse complement strand
TTGGCCTTTACCCGCTTTGGAGCCTACGCCAAACATGCCAAGACCACCGCAAATGCAATTGTTTCCATAGACGACATGCCGGCCCACGAGGCGTTGCCTTTTGCTACACAAGGCGTTACGGCTCACTATATGGCAGAGGTGTTGTCTCCGATTCAAGCACACGATCATGTCCTGGTGCATGCAGCCGCCGGTGGAGTAGGCAGTTTCTTGGTGCAATTGGCCAAGTTAAAAGGAGCTACTGTCTACGGCAAAATTGGCAACGACGCTAAGAAAGCATACCTTCAAACTTTAGGCGCCGATTTGGTCATCAATTATAAAAAAGAAGATTACTTCACTACCCTCGCGCAACATTTAGGCGCACAAAAACTTTCCGTTTCTTTTAATGCGGTAGGGGGGCTAACATCCAAACAAGACCTCAAACTCATGGGGCCTGGCGGCAGACTTTTCTTATTTGGTGGCGCCGATTTAGCAACGCGCAAAGGTCTAATTGGGAAGCTTTCTTTTCTATGGGAAATGGGCCTGATACTCCCTGTTGGCCTCATGATGCAATCCAAAAGCCTTTTGGGTGTAAATATGCTGAAAATTGCCGATCAGCAACCTTTAGTCATACAGCAGAGCATGCAAGCAATGCTGCTGCGCTATAAAAATGGTGAACTCCAATTGCCGCAAATTACTAATTACAGTTCTTCGGATTTTGTACAAGCACACGATGCGCTTGGAAAGGGACAAACAACAGGAAAGATTGTAGTGAGTTGGGCTTAAGCTTTTGCTTTAAAAAAACCCTTCACAAATCTGAGGATGGGTTTGCGGAATAAAAACAGCAAAATGAGGTAGGGCATAAGCATGAGGTAGAGTATGCCGCCGTTAATGTTGCCCGCAAAACTGTTTTCGTCTAGGCCATGGCCTTGTTCGGCGAGTAATTTGCACTGTGAGCATTGTGCAACGATTTCTTGTGTTCCGACCAACAAGAAGAAAACAAGGAGAAAAATACTACGCTTCATGGCTTTGATTTACGTTACAAATTTACGCAACAAACAATCCAAATCAAAATCTTAATTTTGTGGCATGCGCATTTTCTTTTTCCTAGTCCTTAGTAGTTTGTTATTTGTTGCTTGTGGCAACCCCGAATCAGCAGCAGGCAAAAAACAAACCCTCGATCAACTCCTCGTTGCTCATCCAGATTCCGTCGAGTTATTGATCGAAAAAGGCAATATATTGATGGATTCCCTCGCTTTTGACAAAGCACTCACCTACGGAGCAAAAGCTTACCGCCTCGATTCCAATAATACCGAAGCGCGTGTGCTGTATGCAGAGTGCCTCATCAATAAACCCAACCGCAGCGCCGACGATATCTTTCGTTCCTTTACTATGTACCGCAATTTGGTCAAAAAAGCTCCAAAAAACGTAGCTGCATTAGTAGGCCTTGCCAATACGCTAGTCTTGCTCAATGACCACGACAACGCTTTTAAATACATCAACAAAGCGCTGCGCATCGATAAAACCTATCGAGATGCCTATATTTTAAAAGGCACTATTTACAAACTCGAAGGAAACGTAAAGCTCGCAATTTCCTCTTATGAAACAGCCGTTCAGCAAGACCCGGACTATTACATGACTTATCTTTTGTTGGGGTCGCTGTACGAATACGAGAACAACCCATTATGCATCGAGAAGTACATGACCGCCTACCAACTTCAGCCAAAAAATACGGAAGTCATTTATGCATTGGCTTTTGCCAAAGAAAAATTTGGTCAAGAAGCTGCGGCTCAGCGTTTGTATCGCAAAATGATCAAAGTAGATTCCACTTTTGCCGATGGTTATTTTCACCTTGGCTACCTCGCACAGTTTACCTATAGCCAGCCCGATAGCGCCATGTTCTTTTACAAAAAAGCGACGAAAGTTAATCCGCAACACATACCCTCATACCACAACATGGGCTTACTTTACGAAGACCGCAACGATTTAGCGAATGCGCTTTTTAGTTATGCAAAAGCACTTAAAGTAGATTCTACCTATGAATTGTCCAAAGATCGCGTGAAAGTCCTGCGCAAACGCATATGAAAAAAGCACAACTGCTCAGCGAAATTTTAGGTGATTTCTTATTGCCACTTTTGGGCTTCCTCTTTTGGGGTTGGGATTTATACTTTATCCTACTTTTCATCATTTTTGATCTGAGTGTCCGCCTCGTTTTTGCTTTTTTTAGACCTGAAAGCCGACAACTTCAGCTGCTTTTGCGCCCTGTCTTGTTTTACCTAACTTTTTTGATTATCAGTCATTTTTACATCGTGCTTACAGAACCAACTTGGCGTTTTGAAAGCGCTTTCTCGGCATTCTTTTGGTATGAAGATTTTTTTATTCCGCAGGGCCTGATCCTTATACCTTTGCTTATTTATACCGAACGCTCCAGACAGCGTATGGAACAGATGCTACACGGAAGCTACAACGCAGTGCTGCACTTGAAAAAACTTGGCGCGCGCCTCCTTGCGAGCAGCATTATTTTCATGCTGATGTCTATTTGTTTGGCTCTTTTTGCGTGGTCTGAAACCGCAGAAATTATTTTCTTTTTAAGTGCTTGGCTGCTCCTGATCATATCTGAAAACAAAGCTGCTTTTTTAAAGAACTAAATTCTGTATTTTTGTTGTTCAAGAGCAATATGGGAAAAGAACAACAACTCCACGATAAACGCGAAGCATTACACCAAGGTGGTGGTGCTGAACGCATAGAAAAACAACACCAGCAAGGCAAACTGAGCGCCCGTGAACGCATTTCTTTGCTACTTGACGAAGCAAGCTTTCAGGAAATCGGAGCTTTTGTAGAGCACCGTTCCACCAACTTCGGCCTCGACAAACAAAAATATCTAGGCGATGGCGTCATTACCGGTTATGGCACCATTCATGGCCGTTTGGTGTATGTCTATTCGCAAGATTTTACCGTTTTAGGCGGATCTCTTTCTGAAACACATGCTGCCAAAATTTGTCGCATCATGGATATGGCCATGAAAAATGGCGCACCGATCATCGGCATGAACGACTCCGGTGGCGCGCGCATCCAAGAAGGGGTGGTTTCCTTGAGCGGCTATGCAGATATTTTCTTTCGCAATACGCGCGCATCCGGAACAATTCCACAACTTTCCTTGATCATGGGGCCTTGTGCAGGCGGTGCGGTTTATTCGCCAGCCTTAACCGATTTCATCTTTATGGTCGAAGAAACTTCTTACATGTTTGTCACTGGCCCAAATGTGGTCAAGACCGTTACCCACGAAGAAGTAAGTTCCGAAGATCTGGGTGGCGCCAAAACCCATGCTGAAAAATCAGGGGTGAATCATTTCACGGCAGCCAACGATGTCGAATGCATCCGCAAGGCAAGAGACCTCATTACTTACTTGCCGCAAAATGCCAACGAAGAAGCCCCACTAACGCCAGTTTTTAGTTTTCAGCCTTCAAAGAACAAGCAAATCGATCAAATTTTACCTGAAAATTCCAATACACCCTACGACATCAAGCGCGTTATTGATTGTTTGGTCGATGACAACAGCTTCAGAGAAGTCCATGAAGATTTTGCCAAGAATATTGTTGTTGGTTTTGCCCGCATAGAAGGCAGAACAATTGGCGTCATTGCCAATCAGCCCTCTTCAATGGCTGGGGTATTAGACATCGATGCTTCACGCAAAGGCGCGCGTTTTGTACGTTTTTGTGATTCCTTCAATATACCGTTATTGGTGCTCGAAGATGTACCAGGTTTTTTACCTGGTACTGACCAAGAATGGCGTGGTATCATTACGCATGGCGCCAAATTGCTCTATGCTTTTGCCGAAGCTACAGTTCCAAAAATTACTGTCATTACCCGCAAGGCTTATGGCGGCGCTTATTGCGTCATGAACTCGCGCAGCCTTGGCGCAGACCTTAGTTTTGCATGGCCAACAGCAGAAATTGCCGTGATGGGAGCCAAAGGTGCTGCAGAAATCATCTTTAAAAGAGACATCGCCTCCGCTCCAGACCCAGCCCAAAAATGGTTAGAAAAAGAAGCCGAATATGCCGACACTTTTGCCAATCCTTACAGAGCTGCAGAAAGAGGTATTATTGACGAGGTGCTTTTGCCTTCAGAAACCAGAGCGGCACTCATTTCTGCATATAAAATGTTAGAGAAAAAAGCGGAAGCTTTACCTCAAAAAAAGCATGGCAATATTCCACTCTAAAATTGTCAATGTTAAATTAATATAAAAAAGGCAACCTTTTGGGGGCCTTTTTCGTTATAATCAAGCTGTTAACTCTCCAAATCACTGCATGAAAGAAAACGATACTCACCATTCTCCTTCCCTTTTTCGGTTTTTATTGGCTTTCACTGTGGTGTTGGGCAGTTCTTCTTTATTCTACGCTCAGTTAGTTAGTCCCTTTACGATACGTCATCAAACCCAACAAAAAGGCGGTATTCGTTTCATCAGTAATGTATCAGTTACTTGTAACTCCTCCACGAGTTGTACCAATGCTCAAGCCCAAATGCCTCCTTCAGGAAGTGGGCAAAACAACAGCTACACCATGTCCTATGTCGACATCGATAGCGATCCAACCACTTTTATGTCTTCGAGCGATAGCTTGAACCTCGCGAATTGTTCAGAAATCACATGGGCAGGTCTCTACTGGGGCGGAAAAATCACTACTTCAACCGCTAATTACGTCAATAGAAGTAACATCAAAGTAAAAGTAAACAATGGCGCCTATCAGCAACTTACCGCTGATCAAACCATCAACAACACTACAGGTGCTGTTTCTTATTTTTGTTTTAAGAATATCACTAGCATTGTTCAAGCGGCTGGCATCAAGGGTAGGTTTACCATTGCAGACCAAGTACAGCAAGTCAATAGCTCTAATCTCTTCGGAGGTTGGACCATCGTTGTCGTATACAAGAACATCTCCGATCCCTATAAAAACCTTACGGTCTTTGATGGTTTGGCCAATGTGAGCCAAGGGAGTTCATCTAACACGGTAACCATTCCAATTTCAGGCTTTTTAACACCGTTGTCTGGTGCAGTTTCTTTTGAATTAGGTGTAATCGCCTATGATGGTGACCGCTCTCAAACTGGCGACCAACTTTTATTCAATGGTGTTGGTACGAGCTATGTCCAGGTAAGCGATGCATTACATACTGCCACCGACATGTTTAATAGTACTATTGCCTACAATGGCGTACTTACCCCTTTTCGAAACCCAAGTTATAACAATACTTTAGGCTATGACGCTAGTATTTTTATTCCAAATAACGCTGCTCAGAACTACCTAAACAACGGCGCAACCTCTGCCAACATTCGCGTAACCACCACCTCTGAGACCATTTTATCTCGTGTCATAACTTCTGCAGTAGATATTTACGAGCCAGACTTACGCGCCACTGTTTTTGTAAATGACCTGAATGGGGGTGCGGTGGCTCCTGGAGATATTCTAGAGTATACCATTTCCGGAAAAAACATAGGGTCCGATGTGGCCGTTAACTGCTTTATCACAGATACCTTAGATATCCGAACGGATTATGTCCCCAACTCATTAGTCGTGCTCAATGGACCAAATGCTGGGCCCAAAACAGATGCTGCCGGCGATGACCAAGCAGAGTACAATTCCGCAACCCGCTTTGTCAAATATAGAGTAGGATCGGGAGCTTCAGCAAGTAGTGGAGGAAGCATGATCAATACTCCTTTGGATAGCGTCTTGGTTAAATTTCAGGTTCAAGTTTCCAATGATTGCCTCATCCTTAAATGTGACTCTACCTTAGAAAATAAAGCCTATATATTCGGAACTGGTACGCTTTCTGGCAATACCGTCACTAACAACGGAACTTCTGACGTCTATGACGCATTTGGTTGCCCAACCTCTGCCAATAATGAAGTAACCATTTCAACGGCGTCATGTCCGCCTGTCGATTTTACTTTTAATGACCCGCTTTGCCCAGGTGATAACCTCCAACTCACCACAATTAATTCTCCTTGGGCAAATTATTTTTGGTCAGGCCCACAAGGGTTTACTTCCACAGTTTACAATCCTACGATTTCAAATATAAGCACGCTGAATACAGGCGTCTATGAACTAGACGTTACTTTCAATGGTTCAGCCTGTACCTTCAGTAATGTCACCAACAGTATTGTTGTACATCCCGAGCCCACTATTTCATTGGTTTCTTTGTCCAATGTTACTTGTTACAACGCTGCAAACGGAACTATTGTCACGAGTGTGGCTGGCGGCGCTCCGATTACTTATCTTTGGACAAGTGGACAAAACACGGCTGCCATCAGCAATTTGTCTCCTGGCTTATTTAGTCTTCAGGTTACCGATGGATTTACTTGTGAGTCAGACACCAGTTTTTCAATCACCCAACCCGATACGCTAATTGTCAATCTTCAGATTACTAGCGACTACAACGGCCAAAACATTTCCTGTTTTGGTGCTTCAGATGGTAGCATTTCAAGCACTGTTACAGGCGGAACAGCCCCATACACTTATTCTTGGAATAATGGTTCAAGCACAACTAACCTGAATAACCTACCAATCGGTACCTATACCCTAACTGTTACTGATTCAAAAGGATGTGTTTCATCAGCCACAGTTACGCTTACCCAGCCTCCAGCAATTGCATTAACTGCTGCACCAACAGCTGTTCTTTGTTATGCCGGTACCAATGGGGCGGTAAATACAACTATTGGCGGCGGTACGCTGCCTTACACCATTCTTTGGAGTAACGGACAAATTACCCCAAATATCTCAACGCTTCAAGCTGGGCTTTACGAAATGATTGTCACTGATGCCAACAACTGTAAAGACTCTATTGAAACAACAGTTAGTCAACCTGCTCAACCACTTTCTGTTACGCATACACAAACCGATGTATTGTGTTACGGCGAAGCAACAGGTGCAATCGACATTACCGTTGCCGGAGGTACGCCGATCTATGCTTATAGTTGGTCCATTGGCGCAACAACCGAAGACATCAATGGCTTACCAATTGGCACATATAATGTTCAAATTACCGATGCCAACGGCTGTTTGATAACTTATGGAGCCACTATTCAGCAACCTGTTGCCCCATTGTCAATGTCTGGACTTGTCACACCGATCTCTTGTTTTGGCACCAATATTGGCGCTGTTAATATTGCCGTTTCTGGTGGCACAACCCCATATACTTACAATTGGAACAATGGTGCATTTACAAGCCAAAACATCAATACTTTACCTGCTGGATCTTATAGCGTTTTAGTGACAGATGACCACCTTTGTACCATTACACAAAGCTTTGTGGTTACTCAACCACAAGGCCCGCTCGCGCTTTCCGAAACGCACCAAGATGCAGGCTGTACCGGCCCGGGGTCAATTGACCTCACTACAACTGGTGGAACAGCACCATATTCCTATTTTTGGAGCAATCTTACCTTCAACGAAGATGTAATCCCTGCAATTGCTGGCACCTATACTGTACAAGTCGAAGATGGTAATGGTTGTAGTGAATCTTTATCAGTTACGATTCTCAATCTAGCGATACCAATCTTCACCTCGATCACGGGTCAGGACATCTTGTGTTTAAATGATTCAACTGGTTCTGTTGATTTCACCGTGACCGGCGGGGTGGCCCCTTTTAGTTTTGCATGGTCAAATGGTGCAACAACCGAAGACATCTCAGGATTACCAGCTGGCACATACACGGTGACCGTGACCGATGGCAACAACTGTGTTGAAATAGATAGTATTGCGCTAACTCAGCCACTCACCTCCATGATCATTACCGAGACGCATACCAATGCGAATTGTTTGGATTCAGTTGCTGGGGCCATTAACGCAAGCGTAACAGCGGGTACACCGGGCTACACCTACAGCTGGAACAACGGCGCTACGACGCAAGATATTTCGGGTATACAAAACGGTATCTACGTTCTTACAGTTACCGATGCAAATGGTTGTCAGGAAACCTTACCAGTTGAAATTTTAGACCCGTCAAATACAGTTGTAGTCGCTTCAACGGTTAATCCTGTAAACTGTTTTGGAGGTGCCGATGGCTGGATTGACCTCACGCCTTCAGGGGGTATGCCAGGTTATGTTTACGAGTGGGGCACGGGTGCAATTGAACAAGACATCACTAACTTAGCACCAGGTCAATATTATGTCAACGTAGAAGATGTATTGGGCTGCGGGATGTTCATGAGTTTCAATGTAACCCAGCCTGTGGGGCCACTCACCATCAACGGCACTGTCTATAACGTAGTTTGTTTAGGTGATACAAATGGAATAGTTGACCTCACCATAACAGGTGGCACAGCTCCGTTTACCTATCAATGGAACACCGGCCTTACTACTCAAGATATCTATAATTTAAGTGCTGGCACCTATTCCGTAATTGTTACCGATGATAACGGTTGTACTGCAACTTATTCTGGGGGTGTTACTGCACCAGGAAGCGCACTTGCGGTCACCCTTTACCCAACGGCAGCTTTGTGTTTTGGTACGCCAACGGGCAGCATTGATTTATCGGTTGCAGGCGGCGTTCCGGGTTATACCTACAGTTGGAGCAATGGCCAGACATCCCAAGATTTAACAGG
>CANHSA010000085.1 GCA_947463345.1 Flavobacteriales bacterium | reverse complement strand
CTGCCATTTGGAATAAAAAACGTGCGAAAGTTACGAAAGAATTGACGAATCGGCTCAAGAACTTGAACCAAACCAATAAAGAATCCTAGGAAAAGAATTGCGCCGAAGATAGCCTCTAGGGCACTGAGTTTATTTTCTAAGAAAGTGCGCAAGCTGTAGCCTGTTATGGCGCCGTACAAAATAATGGCATGCAGCACATATATCGCAAATGTTTCTTGACCGACTGCCATGAATATGGAAGGTCTAAAACGTTCAAATCCACTGATGTAAGTGAAGAGCATCAATAAGATTGCCACAAAAAAGGAACGGTCAAAAGCCCATAAATATTTGTAATGAAAATGTGTGAAATCTCCGTTGTAAATAAAGGTCATGATCCAACCCACGAAATAGTAGGTGAGCCCGACGCCGATCAGATATCGGTATACATTTTTATTTTTAAAACCAGTGCCATGCAAGCTCAGGTAATGGCCAAAACCAGCGCCAAAAAACACAAAACCAATCCAAGGGAAAATGGAAAATCCTGTGTCTGGTCCTTGGATCATGTTTTGAAGGATGACGGGAATGCCTTCAGGGAAGTAATCTGGCTGTAGCCTAACCAAAGGGGTGAATCCAAAAATAACAAGTGCAAAAAGTAAATAGAGGATCCAGCTATGTTGCCTGATTTTATAAATCAAGGAAGTCATCAATAAAAGAGAAAGCAAGCCTATTCCGATGCACTGTAAAATGTGAAAACCTAAAAAATGAGGATTAAAGTGCCCAGAGATGTAGTATTTCAAGAACTTTAAATTCATCTGCAGTAAGTAACCAACTAAGATAAGACTCAGGCCCCTTCGCAGGCCTTTTTTAACCCGAACTAGTTTAAAAAATGCTGCAGTACCTTTTTGCCATTCTTTGTGCAATAAGTATGTGAAAACCGCACCTGAAATCGTGAAGAAGAGCGGAGCAGTAAGGCCGCGAAAAAAGCCCCATATGCTAAACCAAATGCTACCTGAAGAACCATGGAGCCGAACTTCAGCCATGAAAGTAGGGTAGCTCGCTAGTGTCATGGAAATGAAATGACCTTGTAGCATCATGAGGATAGCTACACTCCGACTGAAATCAAGAAAATGGATGCGTTGGTATTGGTTCATCGGGGAGGTAGGGTTTCAGTGCGCAACTCGATGATTTCAATACGCCTTTCTAAGGAGGCATCTTTGGAATATACTGAATTGCGTTGGTCGTAGTAGTTGTCGCTCACGTCTTTGTTGGCTTTGTATTCTCCCATCGGCACCTCAATAAATTGCAAGCGTGAGGGTGTGGTGAGCATATAAGGTGCAAATTTACCACCATCTATCTCTTCAAAGTAGTTTTTGATGGCAGAAATACGTCGATTTGTCAAATGTACGTTATAATCTGACTTGGCAAGTGGGCTAGCAAAGCCTTGTACCATAATACTTACTTGTTTACCCGATTGCAGTTCTTGCCATACTTGTGCACGAAATACCGCTAGGTCCTGCATTCCTTTGTCTACTTCGGTTTCAAAAAATTGAAGCAGCGCTTGTGATTGCAATGCAGCTGCCATGGAATCGCGTCCATCTGTAACTTTCTGCAGGTAGATGGGGTATTGTCCTTTATATTTGAGGTAGGTTTCTTCATAAGAAAGTTCTGTGAAATCTGCAGTGCTTTTCGGGTTCGGGTGGTCGTTTTCGAAATAAAGTCTAATGGGCAGTTTGACCACTTGAACGGTTTCAGAGACAACTTGGTTTTTTTTCTCTTTTGGCCTTGGAAATTCTTGGTAAAAAACATCGCTACAACAAGTGGGGTGCGAGGCATAAAGACTACCTAAGCGATTGGAACTTAAATAGGCGGTGTCTGCTTGGCAAAAAAAGTAGAGGTCGTTGGCAGGGCTATTGAAGGGAAGGCCAAGGTTAATTGGAGGGCCGAAGCTTCCGTCGGCTTGCAAATTGCTATAAAAGATATCAAAGCCACCAAAACCCGCATGCCAGGTACTAGAAAAATAGAGGCGCTTAAAAAGTGGGTCATACCAGGGCGACACCTCGTTTTCGATGGAATTGAGAACGCTCAAATTGGTGTTATTTATGATTTGCCCTTCTTTATCTAGAGACGCTAACCATAAATCTGTTCCGCCCAGCCCATTGGCTTGCTGGGCACTATAAATAAGCATTAATTGCGCATTCAATTCAAATAAATACGGCATGCTATTGTAGCTATCTTGAAGGTCATTGAAGTGAAATACTGTATCTAAATGCCAACGTCCATTTTGGGGTAAAACCCTTGCAATATGGCAGCGAAACTGACTTGGAGTACGTTCGCATTCACTGCAAAGCGCAAAAGTACTGTCTGGAGCTATACAAAAGTTGCCATATTCATATTTGAGATTTTGACCATTCAAAACAAATTGTTGCGCATCTTTAGGACTCGGATACTGATAAATATCGAGTTTGTAATGTTTGCTCAATATTTGTTCTTGGTCTTCGGCAATGGAGTCGGCTTTGAGTGAACTATATACTAAGGTGTCGTCCCAAAAAAGGTGTGCAAATTCGGCATCTACGGTATTGACAGCGTGTTTTTTGAGTTCCGAAATTTCTTCTGCACTTACAAATTTGAGTTGTTTGAGCACCCAATTGCAGGCTATGATTTCTTGATTTGCTTTGAGGTAAGCCAAACTAGATTTAGCATCTGAAAAAAACTTTTTGACTTCCTTGAATTGAGCAAGGGCTTCTTTGTAGAGGCCTTGCTGCTTGAGCATAAGGGCATATTGCAGTTGGGCTTCCGGAAATTGTAGCCCGTCCGGGTCTTGCTCGTAAACTTTCAGGTAGTAGCGCCCTGCTGTTTTATAATCTTTGAATTGTTGATTGGTTTGTGCAATTTTCCATTGTAGGGTAATGGAGTTGGGCTCGAGTTCAAGTGCTTGATCGTAGTATTTCAGCGCTTCGATATAGTCCAAGGCAATGACTTGGGCATCTGCGTGCGCAACGAGCCGCTGGAGTTGTTTTTGACCCCAGCATTCTGCAGAAAGTAGCAGCAAACATATCAAATAAAGTCTGGGCATATGCGGTATTGCAATTGTGGCGGATGAAATTTGGTGATCACGTAACGGAGGCTCAACTCAAATGCACCTCGGCCTCGACTGGCTGGCACCAATGAAGAATAATTGAAGTCATAAGAAATACCAGTTGATATAGGCCCTCTGGCCATTCCAAATTGCAAGCAAAAGGCATCTTTGGTGCGCCACCATAAGCCGGCATTGATGGAAATTTTGTCTTTGCTAGACAATACGTATTCCCCGATTCCGCCTAAGGTAAGTGCGCGATACGGCCCTTGAAAATTGAGCTGAAAACTAGGTTCAAAAAATAACTGCGCTGTATATTGATAGCGCAATTGAGCGAAAATATTGAGGCGAAGATCACGCTGGGTATTATCTTGAAAAAAACTTTGATTGGGGCGGGTGAGGTTAAACAGCCCAACACCACTTTGAAAATGGTATTGTTTGTTAATGTTGTATTGATGTATAATGCCCAAACCTAACATGGGTTTGGTCATGGAAGCGGTCTGAAAAAACTCGTTGGTAGGCGCGTTCGGGTCAAAAATATAGCCGTTGTATTGGCTGTCAAAGTAGAACGCATTGCTATTGAGTTGTCGTTGGTTGAAGCCTACTTGTAGCGCGGGCCTGAGCACATGCTTTTGATTCAAGGAAATAGGATAGCAGGCGCTGATTTGGACTTCATTGGTCTGAAACTTACCGTCGCCAACTTGGTCGTGAAAATAATTCAGCCCAAAACCCCATTGTTTCCATTTGGTATCGGCGGCAAGTGCGGTGGTCTGAAAAGGGATGGTGACACTGCGCCATTGCGTGCGGTAATTGGCGGTGAGGCGAAGGTCTTCTTTAAAATTACCTGCACCTGCCGGGTTCTGAAAGATAGGATTGTTATTGAATTGTGTCCAATGGATATCTTGGGCAAGCACAGGTGCTGCCATCATTATTAATAGAATCCTCCAAAGGTGCTTCACGTAACGAAGTTACAAAAAAGCGCGCGGATTAAAAGTACAGAATGGCGTGCGTTGAATTTTAAGGATTGGTACTCGAAACCGGAAGAATTTTGCCGTTGAAAAATGCACCGGAATGCAAAGCAAAGTTGGCAATGAAATCGGCCATTTCTGTGGGTGTTGTTGGGGCGGTATAGCCAGGGAAGGCCGCCGCAAGCATTTCGGTTTGAACAGCACCTAAACAGAGGCAGTTCATATGGATGCTGGTATGTTTATATTCTTCGGCAAATAGTTCGGTAAATGCGCAAAGTGCAGCTTTGGAAGTAGAGTAGGCAGCAAGACCTGCAAATTTGAGACTCCCTTGAAAGCCACCCATGGAGCTGATGTTCACAATATGGGCATTGGGAGCTAATGAGGGCAAAAGTGCTTGCGTTGCTTCCATGATGCCAATGACATTGACTTGGTAGCTCTCGCTGAAATCTTGATGCGTGAGCGTTTCAAAAGGCTTATTGATGAGTAAGCCAGCGTTATTGATAAGGATGTCGAATGGTCCATGAAGTTGAAGTTCATTGATTTGATGAACCACATTTTGGGAAATATCGAGCGCATAACAACGGACGTTTGTTTGTTGAAACTGTGCTTGCATTTTAGTGAGATTGCGCGAGAGCGCGATCACTTCGGTATGGGGTAAGGCTGCAAAATGTTGCACAAGTGCAGCTCCGATTCCTTGGCTGGCGCCTAGAACAACGATTCGTTTATTCATCGAAACTCACAATTAATTCGGCACTTGTGGCGTGCGCCTGGCAAGTTAAGATATAACCTTCGGCAACTTCGGCATCGGTGAGTGAATGGTTCATGCGCATGGTTGCGCTTCCTTTGAGTACTTTGGCACGACAAGACGAACACACACCGCCTCTACAGGAGAAAGGCGCATCTAGGCCGGCTTTTTCTGAGAGTTCAAGAATACTTTTGTCCTGGCCTTGCATATCGAATTCGGCAATTTCGCCGTCGATCATGACTTTTACCTTGCTCTTTCCAGAAAAAGCAGCTTCGGTAGTGGTTGGGGCGCTTTCTTCGCTCACAAAAAAGAGTTCTTTGTGAATTTTTTGAGCGCTTACACCAAAGAAAGCAAGTGTTTTTTCGGCGGTTTCTACTAATTGTTGTGGTCCGCAAAGAAAAAATGCATCGGCCTGTAATAAACTCAGGTTGTGTTTGATTTTATCTTTGAGAGCAGCCTCGTCAATTCTACCGTGTTGCGCACCTTCTACTTCTTTTTGAGAATAATAAAGGTGTGTTTGGGTATTGCTGAGCGCTAGAATGTCAGAAAGAAAAAGCGCCTCTTCGGGGCTTTTGTTCCCATAGATTAGTTGGAATGCCGATTGAGCACCTGCAGTTTTGAGCATGCTCATAATGGGCGTAATGCCTGATCCAGCAGCAATGGCCACCACATTTTTGTGGCTAGGTTTCCATAGGAAATTACCTTCGGGTTCAAATACAATGAGTTCGGTTCCGGCGCTAATGTTGTTTAGGTAATTAGAAACCTTACCATTTTCGATGGCTTTGACGCCAATGCTCAACGCCTCGGCAGTGCCACTACAAATAGAGTAGGACCTTCTGAGTTGTTCGCCGTTCAGCTCCACCGCTAAAGTGAGGTACTGACCTGGTGTAAATTGGAAGCTACCCGAGAGCTCGGCAGGAACTTCAAAAGTAAGTT
This sequence comes from Flavobacteriales bacterium, assembly GCA_947463345.1. Classification (GTDB taxonomy): domain Bacteria; phylum Bacteroidota; class Bacteroidia; order Flavobacteriales_D; family Crocinitomicaceae; genus UBA952. The sequence continues at coordinate 3,046 of CANHSA010000085.1, read as the reverse complement.
GAACAGCTTGTGGCGTGAGTCTTTGAACATTTTGAATGGTCAAGAGGTGTGCACCTTTTGGCAAGGCAGCGTTTTTATTGGATTTAAAGCGGTCAAAAAAGCCCATAATTAGTCGTCAAATGAAATGAGTATGTCGTTACTTTTTGGATGTGCTTGGCAAGTGAGCACGTAGCCTTGTTCTACTTCTTCTGGTGTGAGAGCGTAGTTGACATCCATGCTAACCTCCCCGCGTAAAACTTTGGCTTTGCACGTACAGCAAACACCACCTTTGCAAGCAAAAGGCGCATCGGCCCCGGCTTTGTAGGCGGCATCGAGTATGGTTGGCCCGTCGGAAGAAAGATAGAAGTTTGTGACCTCGCCGTCCATGATGAGTTCAATTTTGGATTCAAAAGCGGCTTGTTTTGGTTGCGAAGGGTCTGCTTTCTTCTCAATTGGCGCCGCATGAAACAATTCAAAGTGAATTTGTTGTGCACTGAGCCCAAAGGCGCTGAGTTCATCTTTGACCGCAAGGATCATGTCTTGTGGTCCGCAGATGTAGGCGGCGTCAATGGTTTGATTTTTCAAGAAAGCAGCCAGAAGGTCTTTGGTACGTTGTGCGTCTATGCGTCCTTTCAAAAGCGGTACGCCCATATTTTCTCTTGAAAAAACATGAACTAAATTCAAGCGATCGAGAAAACGATTTTTGATGGCTTCGAGCTCTTCTCTAAAAATAACCTCTGCCAAGCCTTTGTTACCGTAAAAAAGGGTAACGGTACTGAGCGGTTCTTCTAAAAGAATGGTTTTGAGGATTGAAAAAACGGGGGTAACACCGCTACCTGCAGCAAATAACACATAGTGACGTTGGCTACTCGCATTGGGTTCAAATTTGAAATTGCCCATTGGTGCCATTACTTCTAGTGTGTCGCCAACTTGAAGTTCTTGATTAGCGAAGGACGAGAATTTTCCGTTGGGAATTTCTTTGATAGCCACGCGCCATTGGTTTTCATGTGGGGCGCTGCACAAAGAGTATGACCTTCTGAGTTCTTCGCCGTCTATGACGGTTTTGAGCGTAAGGTATTGTCCGGAAGCATAAGAAAATGCTCCTTGCAGCGCTGTAGGAACTTCAAAAGCTACTGAAACACAACCTTCTGTTTCTCTTTGAAGGTTGCTGACTTTTAAGGAATGAAACTGAGTAGACATAGTCAAATTTAATCAGGGTCAAAAGTAAGCAATATTGCGCAAGCCTCAACTAACAACAATCAATGAACAAACTGACCTCAATCATGTTTTGAAGGCGTAGTAATTTTCTATATTTGTTTCATCGTAACAAAGACATTATGACCCAAGCCGAACAAGAACGCCGTTTTCAAGAGAAAATTGAGAAAGAAATCAAGATTGAGCCCAATGACTGGATGCCAGATGAATACCGTCAAACGCTCATTCGTCAGATTTCACAACACGCACATTCAGAGATAGTTGGAATGCTTCCTGAAGGCAATTGGATTACACGCGCACCCAATTTGCGCCGCAAAGCCGTGCTCTTGGCAAAGGTCCAAGACGAAGCTGGCCATGGTCTTTATTTGTACTCTGCTGCTGAAACACTGGGTGCCGATCGCGAGCAATTGATTGACGACATGCACACCGGTAAGGCGAAATATTCATCTATTTTTAATTATCCGGCACTCACGTGGGCCGATATCGGCACAATTGGTTGGTTGGTCGACGGCGCAGCCATCATGAATCAAGTGGCGCTTTGTCGCACCTCTTATGGTCCGTATGCCCGCGCAATGGTGAAGATTTGTAAAGAAGAATCTTTTCACCAACGCCAGGGTTATGAGTCACTCATGAAACTATGCAACGGTACGCCTCAGCAAAAAGCAATGGCTCAAGACGCCATGAACCGTTTTTGGTGGCCTGCACTCATGATGTTTGGTCCGAGCGACGCTGAGTCTACCCACTCAGATCAATCTATCAAATGGAAAATCAAGCGCTTTACCAACGACGAACTCCGTCAAAGCTTTGTCGATGCGAGTGTCTCTCAAGCCGAAATCCTCGGACTTACCATTCCAGATCCTAACTTGAAGTGGAACGAAGCGCGTGGCCATTACGATTTTTCAGAAATCAATTGGGACGAATTCTGGCAGGTAGTCAAAGGAAACGGCCCTTGCAATAAAGAAAGAATTGCAGCGCGTCTCAAGGCCAAAGAAGACGGTCTTTGGGTCCGCGAAGCTGCCAACGCTTTTGCCAAGAAGCGCGCCATGAAAAAATCAGCCTAATTCAATTTATAAGACTATGTCAACTTCAGAATGGCCTCTTTGGGAGGTTTTTATCCGCAGCAAACAAGGTTTGAACCACAAACACGTAGGAAGCCTGCGCGCACCAGATGCCACGTTGGCCTTAGAAAATGCCCGCGATGTCTATACGCGCCGCTCTGAGGGCATCAGTATTTGGGTGGTAGAGTCAGCGCATATTCACGCTACCGATATCGACGAAGCCGAGTCTTTCTTCGAGCCTTCAGATACCAAAATTTACCGTCACCCGACTTTTTACGAAGTGCCCGACGGCGTCAAACACATGTAACCATGCAAGATCCAGCACTTTTTGAATACGTATTGCGCTTGTCCGACGACAGCCTTATTTTAGGCCAACGCCTCGGCGAATGGTGTGGTCATGGCCCCATTCTAGAAGAAGATATCGCACTTACCAACATCTCTTTAGATTTAATTGGTCAGGCCATCAGCCTCTATGATTTTGCAGCTGATTTAGAAGGCGCGGGCAGAAACCACGATCAGCTCGCTTATTTGCGTTTCGAAAATGAATACAAAAATGTGCTCATGGTGGAGCAGCCTAACGGCGATTTCGCCATGACGATTCTTCGCCAATTCTTCTTCGACGCCTTTCGTTTGCCACTTTATGAAGCACTGATGCAAAGCCCTGTGGAGCAATTAGCAGCCATTGCAGCAAAATCAGTCAAAGAAACGCGCTACCACCTCAAGCATACTTCTGAATGGGTCATTCGCATGGGCGATGGCACCGAAGAATCTCATCAGCGTGCACAGGCCGCAAT
>CANHSA010000084.1 GCA_947463345.1 Flavobacteriales bacterium | reverse complement strand
TTCCAAAGGAATGGCGCAAAAAGTGCAGTTCATTGCCGCGCTCGTTCACCAACCCCAACTACTTATTCTCGACGAACCCCTTTCTGGTTTTGACCCACTGAATGTGGAGCTCATCATGAACGAAATCAAAGCGCTCAAAGAAAAAGGGACTACTATTATTTTATCAACGCACAACATGAAAAGCGTCGATGAAATTTGCGATCACGCAGCGTTGTTGCATCAGGGCAAATTACTCGCTCAAGATGCCGTCCTTCACTTGCGCCAGGCCCATGCCAAAGGCCGCGTATTTGTCCGCTTTAAAGGCAATATGCTCAGTTTTGCCAACGCACTCTGGACCGACTTCACTTTGCTCGAACAAAAAGAACGCACAGAAGGCGTTTTTGAATGCATCTTGCAAATTCGCGGCACCAGCACGGTCAATGACCTCATGCGCAGTTTGCAGGCCAATGTAGAAGTCCAACACCTCGAGTTGTTATTGCCGTCCATGCAAGAAGTATTTGTCGACCTGATCACCCAAAAAGAAACCCAAGATGTCTAAGTTTTTGCTACTCACCAAACGCGAAATCCAAGAAAGACTTGGTCAAAAAGGATTTTGGTACATGCTCGTTCTTGGGCCGCTTGTCCTGCTTTTGTTATTGGTTGCCATCCTCAAAGCCGCCGACGAAGGCAAGCAAGAGCTCAAAGTACTCATTGCCGATCCCGGGCAAATCATGGCGCATCGCCTCATGGCTCAGGACGAAAAAAACATCCATTACTATTTCATTGATGACTACCTCGAAATGCAAGAATTTGAGCAGGCCAAGGCCTACCAAGAATTCGATGTCCTTTTGGAGCTCAATGAGAAAGTCCTCAACAATAAAAAGTGTTTTGTTTTTTACCGAGACCAACTTGGCTTAGATGCCCGCATGCAGCTCAAATTTCAAGTTGAAAAACGCATGGAAGAGCTCATTGCGTCGCAACATTCCACTTTAACGGAGCAAGCTTTCAGACAAATCAAACAAGGATTTGTTTTTGATTTTCGCGACCTCCAGGACCCCAAAAACGAGTCCAAAGAGGCCAATGCCTGGGCTGGTTTTGTGATTGGTGCCTTCATTTTGTTTTTTGTTGGGCTCTACGGCATGACCATCTTCAGGGCTACCGTCCGTGAAAAAAGCAACCGCATTGTAGAGGTATTACTTGCGAGCGTGCGCCCACAGCAACTGATGCTCAGTAAAATAACAGGAATCGGTCTTGTGGCGCTTTTGCAATTGCTCGGCTGGGCTGTGGTCTTGAGTATCGGGCTTTTGTTTTTGGAGCAAACGGTTTTCCTTGATGTATTCGACCCCAGCAATTGGGGAGAGGCTGCCCCTCAAAGACTCAATCCGCTGTCTTCGTTGGTTTTTGAGCAGCTGAACCTGCCTTTTTTACTGCTCCATTTTATCTTGTTCTTTGCAGCTAGTTTCTTGTTTTATGGTTCGCTATTCGCGGTTTTAGGTGCACGCAGTAGCGCCGACGCCGATGGTCAGCAGTTTTTACTCCCCTTGATTTTTATGGTGGCTTTCGGCATTTTTGCCGGTATTTACGCCATCTATTACCCCAATACCACACTGACTGAAGTCCTGACTTACTTGCCGTTTAGCTCACCTGTTTTGGCTTTTATCACCTTGGCAAAAGGCGCAACGGTTGTGGGCTACACCACCACCATGCTCAGTCTTTTGATTTTATTGGGCGCTGCACTTTTGCTGCTCAAATTAGCGGGTAGGTGGTACAAACAACACATTCTTAAATTCTAAGCATGCGCAGGGCGGTCATCGATCTCGGCACCAATACCTTTAATCTGCTGATCGCCGACACCCAAACCCGTCAGGTGCTTTTTCAGACCAAAGAGGGGGTGGCCTTAGGAATGGGTGGCATCAACGAAGGCCGAATCAGTGAGGCTGCCATGGTGCGCGCTTTTGATACGCTACACCGCTTTAAAGCACTTTGTCAAACATGGCAAGTTCAGGAAATTCAAGCCATCGGTACTTCTGCTTTGCGCGATGCCACCAATGCGCAAGAGTTATTGTATAAAGTACAAAATGAACTTCATTTTACAATAGAAATTATTACCGGGCAACGCGAAGCAGCCTTGATTTATAAGGGCGTGCGCCTGACCCACGATTTTGAAAACCCAGTGCTCATCATGGACATCGGCGGAGGATCTACCGAATTCATAGCAGCCAACCCCGAGGGCCCATACTTAGCGCAGTCCTTCGATATTGGGGTTTCTCGCCTGTATCAACACTTCGAGCTCCACGACCCCTATACGCCGGCCGATATCGCAATGGTCGAGGCTTATCTAGAAGCGCGTTGCGGTGCTTTTTTTCAGCAAGACCTCCCCGACATACTCATCGGTTCTTCGGGTAGCTTCGAAACATTTTACGAATTAATGGCACAGCAAATTTTTGAAGCGCAAGGTAAAGCTGTTTGGGTCGATACTCAGCAATTTGAGCAAATGCTCGAGCAAATCATTCGATCTACGCAGGCCGAGCGCGACCAAAACCCGTACATCATTGCCATCCGCAAACGCATGGCACCACTTGCAGCTATCAAAACCCGCTGGGTCTTGCGTGCGGCTCACATTCAACACATCTTCATTTCGCCTTATTCCCTTAAAGAAGGCGTATTATTTGGCCTATGAAAATTTATAGCTTTTTACTCTTATTCTTTTGGTCTTTTTTGGCCTTTGGACAGTCAGACTTTGATGTGCTTCACTATGATCTGAATATCATTCTCAGCAAAGATTCCAAACAAATTCAACTCACCGAAGCGCTTCAAATTCGGCTCTTAGCGCCAACCAGCCAATTGAAATTGGATCTGATGGCTCCTCATCAGCAAAGGCCAGGCATGAAGGTGAGTAGTGTTACCGCGCCTTATCAAAATGTCAAATGGAAGCAAACTGAAGAGCAACTTCTGATTGACCTACCAGCGCAATTGCAAAATGGAGACATGCAACTCTTTATTCAAATGAGTGGAGAGCCCAGCGATGGCCTGATCATGACCGACAACAAATTTGGCGACCCTACTTACTTTGCCGACAACTGGCCCAACCGCGCCCACTATTGGTATGCTTGCCATGACCACCCCTCGGACAAAGCAACTTATCAATTTGTTGTGCAAGCACCAAAAGAATTTACGGTGGTGGCCAACGGTAGCTTATTGTCTAAACAACCAAAAGAAAATGGCGCTGCATTCGTCTGGACCTACCATATAGAGGAGCCCATCGCGACCAAAGTGGCGGTAATTGGTGTGGCCGCTTTTGTCAGCAAAGAAATTACGGTGCTCGACGGCATTCCGATCAGTGCATCCGTTTACCCGCAAGATAGCGCAAAGGCCTTGGCTACGTTTTTTGATGTGGCCCCAAAAGTGACCGATTTTTACATCCAACTTTTTGGCAGTTATGCCTATCATGGGCTCACAAACGTGCAGTCTACCACCAGATATGGTGGTATGGAAAACGCAGGTTGTATTTTCTACGATGAAAATTCCTTGAATGCAGATTTGCGCAGCGCACATTTGGTAGCGCACGAAATTGCGCATCAATGGTTTGGCAATGCGGTCACGGAGTCGGACTGGTCACATCTTTGGCTAAGCGAAGGTTTCGCCACTTACCTCACCAATATTTACATTGCGCATTCCGAAGGCAGTGTCGCTTTCTTGGCTCAAATGGCCCAAGACCGCAAGCGGGTAGTACGCTTTGGTCTTGATTTCAAAAAACCACTTGTCGATTCGCTCACCACCGACCTCAATTTGTTGCTCAATGCCAATGCTTATCAGAAGGGCAGCTGGGTTTTGCACATGTTGCGCCAAGAAATGGGAGACTCCGCTTTTTTTGCAGGGATGAGCTCCTATTACCAATTCTATAAACACCGCAATGCGAGTTCAACAGATTTTTGTAACAGCATGATGGCGCAAGTAGATGGTCTAGAAGTGAAGGCAGACCTAAATGAGTTCTTTCAACAATGGCTGTACCAAGTCGGGCATCCGAAGTTGAAAATCAACGACGACAACAAGCAATTTCTGCTCATTACTCAGGCGCAACAACAACTCTTCACTTTTCCCTTGCAAATTGATTTTGTGGCTGCAGACGGCACCAAAGAAAGGGTAGCTGTGGAGTTTACGCAAAGAGAAATGAAAATAGCAGTTCCGGCCGCCATTAAAGATCAAAAATGGACTTATATAATTGACCCAGGCGTCAGGTTGTTATTTGAGGAGGTGGAGTAGAATTTTAACCCTATTCATAACCGTGCTCATCAAAAGCCTTAATGCTATCGGCGACCATCGATTGGATCACTAAGATTTCATCTTCGTTGAGGTAGCGCCATTGGCCCACGGGGAGGTCGAGTTTGATGTTCATGATGCGTACACGTTTGAGCTTGCTCACGCGGTAGTCCAGAAACTCGCACATGCGGCGAATTTGGCGGTTGAGGCCTTGGGTCAGGATAATCGTAAAGGTATGGCTGCCTGTTTGCTTGACGACACATTTGCGTGTGCGGGTCCCTAAAATAGGAATGCCATTGCTCATTTTTTGAATAAATTCTTTGGTGATTGGCTTATTGACCGTGACCGAATATTCTTTTTCGTGGTTGTTGCGCGCCCGTAAAATTTTATTGACGATATCGCCGTCGTTGGTTAGGAAGATTAGGCCTTCGCTGGGTTTGTCTAGGCGCCCGATAGGGAAAATGCGCTTCGGGTGATTGATGTAATCAATGATGTTGTCTTTCTCGCGGATGTGGTCGGTGGTGCACACAATACCAACTGGTTTGTTGAACGCGATATAAATGAATTCTTCTTGAGGTGCGCCGATGGGTTCGTCGTCTACGGTAATGACATCGCCTGGCTGGACTTTGGTACCCATTTCAGGAACTTGACCATTGATGCGCACGCGCCCTTGTTCGATGAGTTTGTCTGCGGCCCTGCGAGAGCAGAAACCAACTTCACTGAGGTATTTATTGATGCGTGTAGGTTCGTTTTGCTCCATGTGGTTTCAAAAATAGTTAAATTCTATTAATGGTATCAATTCCTGAAAACCGAAGCAGGCTCAAGTTTGGTGATGCGGCGAATGGCAAACAAGGTTCCGGAAATGCTAATGACCGCCGTAATAATAAAAAAGCCAAATTTGATGGCTGGTGAGAACGTAAAGAGTGTGCCCGCATTGGCAATGCCGTTTCGGAAGCCTTCGATCAGCGCATACCCAATAATAAAACCAACTATGGCGTAAAGGGTAGCTTGCATTAAAATGAGTTTGCGGATGTAACCGTTGGTGGCACCAATGGCTTTGAGGGTTCCGTAGTCTTTGATGCGGTCAATGGCGGCAGAGTAGAGGGTGAGCCCAATGATGATAAAGCCCGAAATGAGCGCAAAAATAATGAGCGTTCCAAATGAGAAAGCGATGCCACTCGACTTCAGTACCGTTAAAATCGTTTGGTTTTTAAACTCGACGGGCATCCAGGCCTTGACGCCCGGAATATTCGCATTGATGGATTTCACTACTTTTTCCATGTTTGCTGTGCGGTCTACCTCGACCAAAAAGGCCGAAGTTTTGGACGCCGAAACATTGCCCAAGAAACGGGCGCGGTCTATGGTGGTATAGGAAATGAGGCCGCCTCCAAATGAACGCGCACCTTTGGTGATGGCGGCGATGCGGACCTGCTTGTTATTGAGTTCAAAATAGTCGCCTTTTTCGGGTTTACCGAGTGCTTTGGCATCGAAGAAGTCTACTGAAACAGCGCCGTCTGAAATGAGGTCTTGCGGGCCGCCGTCAAAGAAAATTCCTTGCTGAATACCGTTGAACTCAGGTAATTCGACCCCAACAATGCTCAGGCCGGCAGCGGTGCCGTCTGGGAAACGCGCCGCACCACTCGCAATGACAAACTGATGCGCTTTTTTGATGTGCGGTAAACTTTCCATTTCAAAACCCAAACGCACATCTATTGGGGCAAGCGCATTGACGTTTTCAGTTTTGTTGTCAGTAACCCACACATAGCCGTCGTTCACGCGCACAAAATAGCACATAGCGTTGGTCAAGAAGGTAAAAATACCGGTTTGCTGACCAACCAAAAAGATAGAGATGATGACGCCAAACAACGCGCCAATACTTTTGGGCTTGTCGAATTTGATGAATTTGAGGGCGGTGCGCAATAATTGCATGACTACAGGCTAATGACGCATTCGACTCTACTGCCAATCAAAACCGCTTCGGGTTGGTCTATGCGCACCCGTACTTCGCGCACGCGGCGGTCTTCGAGGTTGTCGGCACGGTCATTGAAGATCGATTTTTTGGAGAGAAAAGGCGCGCAGTAGACAACTGTTCCCGAACTGAGCTTTTCTTTTGTTCCTTGGATATTGATCTGAACGCGCTGCCCTTTTTTGACTTTCATGGCAAAAAGTTCGTCTACTTCGGTGGTAGCGATGAGGTCTCCGGCTGGTGCGAAATCTCCGAGTTTGGTCCCGACACTGACCGCTTGACCTAATTTGCTGTCCCAGCTCAAGACCATGCCGTCGGCCGGCGCGTAAATGTTCTTTTTGTCTAAAAGCTTTTGGGAATAGTTGCGTTCTGTTTCCACCTCACCTAAGGTAGCTTTGGCTTCGGCTAAATCGGCCTTGGCAATGTTGAGTTCAGCCTTCAAATTTTTGTAAGCGCTTTCGGAGTCAAACGCTGCTTTTTGGGTGCCCGCTTGTGCGGCAGCCAGGTTGCGGTCGCGTCCGCGCTCGATGTCTGCAATACTGACTTTGAGTTCGATGGCTTCAATTTTGGCTTCAAGGCTTTTAATGCGCTGCTGACGCGTGAGTAATTTGGCCTCACTTTGTTGCATTTGGGCTACATCCAGACTTTGGTCAAGGGTGAGTAGAAGGGTGCCTTTTTTGACAAATACACCTTCCATAACATGGATTTTAGCGATTTTTCCTGCGCTTTCGGCACCTAGTGGGCTAATTTTGGCGGCGGGCTCAATGCGTGCAATGCCAATGATTTTGTCAATTTTGTCCACTTTGTATTTGTCGACTTTGACTTCTTTTTCGGCTTTGCCACCACAAGAATTGAGCGCTAAAAGGAGGAGGGCAGGGAGGAGGATTTTTGAATACATATCAGTGAATGGCTAATTTTTGAGAAAGGTCGGTTTTGTTTATTTCAGTGGCACGGCCGGCTTCAACCTCGATGATGCGGTCTGCGTATTGGATAAGGCGTGGGTCGTGGGTCACGACACAAACGGCTTTGCCGCTGCGCGCAAGCTTTACGAGCTCTTGCATGACCGTTGAGATTGAATTGGCGTCTAGCGAAGCGGTGGGTTCGTCGCAGAGCACCAATTGCGGATCAGTTACCAAAGCACGGGCAATGGCTACGCGTTGTTGTTGGCCGCCAGAAAGTTGTTTAGGAAGGTTGCCTTTGCGGTCGAGCATGCCTACAAGTTCAAGCGCGTCGAGTGCTTTTTTCTTGGCTTCTGCTCTTGGCATTTTCTTGAGTTGCAAAGGCATCATGACGTTGTCGAGGGCGTTGAGTGGTGCAATGAGGTTGAAACTCTGAAAAACAAAGCCAATGGTGTGCAAGCGCAAAGCTGCGAGTTCTTTCTGATTGAGCTCATTGACAAACTGATCCTTGACCCAAAGCTGGCCATAAGATGGGTAAATGACACAGCCCAATAAAGAGAGTAGGGTAGTTTTGCCCGATCCGGAAGGCCCAATGATGAGTAATAATTCGCCGGCTCTGATTTCTAAATCGACGGGTTGCAGCGCAACGATTGTTTGATCGCCGACTTGGTATTCTTTGCCTACACCGGCGAGTTTGGCGATTGGATTCATGAGAATTTGAGTAAGCGTTTGATCCAGTCCATTTTGGTTTGTGTATAGGGTGGATATTTCAAAGGTACTTCAAATATGTTGGGTTTCTTGAAAACAGACTTCAGATGTGAAAAAGTTGTAAATCCTGCCTTGCCGTGGTAACTACCGGTTCCGCTTTGTCCGACGCCGCCAAAAGGCAAATTCGGGTTGGTGATGTGCATGAGCGCATCATTGATACAACCGCCTCCAAATGATAATTGGTTTAGCCAAGCGTTTTGCTCAGCTTGGTTGTTGGAGAAAAGATACGCCGATAACGGTTTTTCGTGGTCTTGGATATAGCTGAGTACTTCTTCAAAATGGGTGTAGCGGATGAGCGGAAGGATGGGCCCAAAGATTTCTTCTTGCATAATGGCGTCGTCCAAACCGACATTTCGGAGCAGGGTAGGTGAAATCGTTCTGTCGGTATGATTGATTGCTCCACCAAATGCAATTTTATCTTTGTCAAGTAGGTTCTCCAAGCGCGCTAAATTGCGTTCATTGATAATTTGAACGTAGTTTTTGTTGGCCAGCGCATATTGATTTTTTTCAATTTCTTCCTGGAATAAGTTCAGGCATTCGCGATAAATACTTTCATGGACAAATACGTAATCGGGCGCAATGCAAGTTTGTCCGGCGTTTAAGAATTTGGCCCACACGAGGCGTTTGATGGCCACGGGAAGGTTGGCACTAGGCGTCAGAATAGCTGGGCTTTTGCCCCCGAGCTCAAGGGTTACCGGAGTGAGGTGCTTGGCTGCTGCCTGATACACAATGCGCCCAACTGCAGGGCTACCCGTAAAAAATATTTTGTCAAAGCGCGTTTCAAGTAAAGCGCTAGTTTCTGCTATGCCACCTTGCACCACTGTAAAAAGTTTCGGGCTAAAATACGCAGCTACGATATCGGCCATGCATTGTGCGCAGTTGGCTGCTAGTTCAGAGGG
>CANHSA010000083.1 GCA_947463345.1 Flavobacteriales bacterium | reverse complement strand
CTTCAAAATCTATACGACGGAATGGAAACCTACGGGTCGGGCTACTCTAATTGGGGTTTGCTCTTGCTAAGGCAATTGAATCCTGAAAAACAATGGCATGTGCTCAATGAAAGCACGCCTATGGAAGTTTTCAAAGCGAGCGCACAAAGTAATTGTTTACTCTCTTATCACCACAGTTTACCGCTGTCGCAGATTTATACGCCTCAGGTAATTTCGGTTTGCGAGTACGGCGTGTGTCACCAACCCGTTCAAACCATTCAAGAAGCGCTCAAACTATAATATTTAGATAATGATCGGCTTGCGGGCAAGTGCGCGCTTTACTGCCGCTACAACATCTGGTGTATCGATGTGGTATTTTGTCATGAGCTCCATTGGCGTTCCGGATTCTCCGAAAGTATCATTAACCGCTACATATTCTTGTGGTGCGGGGTGCTTTCTGCTCAATACCTGAGAAACAGCCTCTCCTAGACCACCGTTCATCATGTGTTCTTCTGCAGTAACCACACAACCTGTTTTTGCCACAGATTTTAAAATCGCGGCTTCGTCGAGTGGTTTAATAGTGTGCATGTTAATCAGTTCGGCTGAAATTCCAATGGCATGCAATTCTTTAAGTGCTTCAATGGACTTCCAAACCATGTGGCCGCAAGCGATGATCGTGACGTCGGTGCCTTCGGCTAACACATCTGCTTTTCCAATGACAAACTCAGCGTCTGGCTTCACAAAAATAGGCATCACTGGGCGGCCAAAACGCAAATAAACTGGGCCTTCGTGAGCCGCAATAGCGATTGTGGCTTGTTTGGTCTGATTGAAGTCGGCAGGTACAATAACAGTCATGTTAGGTAGCATACGCATCATGCCGATGTCTTCGAGTACTTGGTGGGTGGCGCCGTCTTCACCGAGCGTAAGACCCGCGTGCGAAGCACAAATTTTAACGTTTTTCTTGGAGTAAGCAACAGACTGACGAATTTGATCGTAAACGCGGCCGGTAGAGAAATTGGCGAACGTACCTGTAAAAGGAATTTTACCACCGATGGTCATGCCGGCTGCCAGACCAATCATGTTGGCTTCAGCAATTCCTGTTTGAAAGAAACGGTCTGGATGAGCTTTTTGAAACGCATCCATTTTGAGCGAGCCCGTGAGGTCTGCACAAAGTGCCACTACATCTGGGTTTTGCTGACCTAATTCGGCCAAACCTTCGCCAAATCCCGAACGGGTGTCTTTGTTTCCGAGTACTTCAAATTCCATTGTTATAAAGTTAGATTAGTGATTTTGAGGGATGTAATTGTGAATTTCTTTTCTTTGGTGTAGGCGCTAGAGCGCTGGTCTTTTTCTCGATACACTACTTTGTAGGTGCCCGGCTGTAGCTTGATGTTGCCGGTTGTTTGGTTGTATCTCAAATCGAAAACCCACTCCCACTGACCCGGGTTGCGTTCGTAAAACAACTGGCCTACGATACCTTTTGGTGCTTGATACACAAATTGACCCGCAGCTGGCACATCAAAACTTGTCATTTTGGATTGCTCAATTTTGACTTCTTTGTAAGTGCGAGGTAGCGTCAAGATTTCTAACTGATAAGTTCCCACCAAATACTTTTGAATATCGCCGAGTTGCTGCACATTTAGTGTTTTGCTGGAAATGGTCTCTAAAATACGCGTCTCTAAAATGGTGCCCTCTGGACTTTTTACAGAGGTAATTTTGAGCTGACCCTGCCCTGCTGGCACTTGGATCACGTTGTGGGTGTGCGGTACAATGGAAATATTGTTTTTGGCAATGGCTGGAACAGTAGCCACACGCAAGTCATATTTGAGTTTGGGATCGAGCACTAAAGTATCGGGCAAGCCTTTGCGGTTGAGGGTGTGCTCGTAAGTATATTTGAGGTTAGTGGTGCCGGTTTCGTAGAGAAACATGCTGACGTCGGTCTCGAGGGGCTTGCCCTCAACTGTGTTGAGGTTGATTTGGACAGTAGTATTGAGCAGCGCTTTGGATAAAATATTAGAGAGTACATTTTCAAATACAGCTTTGCTTTCGGCGTCTGTGTAACTACCGATACACTCGAATTTATCGAGGTAGCTGAGGTCCATGCCGAGACCAATTACAAATGGTGTGACTTTCACACCTTTGTCTCGGAGTTTGCGGGCAATGATACACGGATCGTTGTCGCAAGACTCTAGTCCATCGGTAATGAGGATGATGAAATTGCGGGCGAGGGTGTCGGGGAAATCGGCAGCTGCTGCCTCTAGTGAACGTGCAATTGGCGTAGCTCCCTTTGCCTGCAGCCCTTTGATTTTTGTCTTGATAGGATCGATATTCGAAGGGCCAAAAGCGACTTCGAGTTTGGTGTCTTGGCAGTCTTGGTAGGTGTTGGTAACATTAGATTGATGTCCGTAGACGCGCAAGGCAAGTTCTAGATTGGGTACACCGCGTAGATTTTCAACACTTTTGGTCAGGACCTCCTTGGCTGCTGCCATTCTCGTTTGGTTGTTCCAATCGAGGTTCATGGAGTTAGAGGCATCTAAAATAAAGAGGATGCGCGTAGTGGTTTGGGTCCAGCCGCAACTGAAAACAAGCAGAAATATGAAGCCCCAAACCGCTTTCACTAGTAGTCTCCGAGGGTTTCTTCGAGTTGGTCGAGCGCCACTTGGAGCTGCTCAGCATTTGGTGCAACGCCGTGCCATTTGTGTGAGCCCACCATGTAGTCAACACCTTGACCCATTTCGGTTTTCATGATGATCACGACTGGCTTGCCATTGCCTGTTAAAGCTTTGGCTTGTTGCATGGTGCTGCGAATGCTGTCAAAATTATGACCGTCCATGTGCAGTACTTCCCAGCCAAAGGCCACCCATTTTTGGTGGAGGTCACCTAAAGAAAGTACGTCGTCGACGTCGCCATCGATTTGACGGCCATTGGCGTCTATCGTTGCAATAATGTTGTCAATTTTGTTGGCAGCGGCATACATTGCTGCTTCCCAAATTTGACCTTCTTGCAACTCGCCATCGCCGTGAAGCGTGTAAACTATCGTTGGGTCTTGGTTGAGTTTTTTGATTTGAGCAGCGCCAATACCAACAGATAAACCTTGGCCTAATGAACCTGAGGCCATGCGAATGCCAGGTAAGTTTTTGTCAGTGGATGGATGTCCTTGAAGGCGCGAACCTAATTTGCGAAAAGTACCTAGTTCGGGAACAGGAAAATAGCCTGCTCTGGCAAGAACGCTGTACCAAACTGGTGAAATATGGCCATTTGATAAAAAGAAGAGGTCTTCATTTTTGCCGTCCATTTGAAAATCATTGGCATTGTGCTGCATTTGCTCAAAATAGAGGTAGGTTAAAAAGTCAGTGCAGCCTAATGAGCCTCCGGGGTGGCCTGAATTAACGGCCGAAACCATTCTAACGATGTCTCTTCTTACTTGTGAGGCAATGTCTGCCAATGCTTTGTTTTCCATGATAAATATTTCAACTTTTCGAGCTACAAAGCTACGTTTTATTAACTTAGCCTTAGATTTAAACTATAAACATTTGATGCAACTTTTCAACGACTAGTTACGTCATAGAACGAATTCTATCCTGTATGAAACTAATTTACGCCTTCCTTTTTGCATTATTGAGCCTTACTTCTTGGTCTCAAACCACCGAGTCTCAACTCAGCAAAAGTTATTCCAAAGAAGAAATTGCTCAATTCAAAGCAACAAACATCTTGCCTCTATACGAGTACGCGCTTACGCATGCTTGCTATTTGATAGATGCCCCACAAGGCAAAGATGTTAGTCAGTTTGAAGTTTTTGATTTGCTGTTGCCGCCATCACCAGAACCAATAATTTTTACCAATTATAGTATTCGTATTTTAGACCGAACGCAATACTACCGAGTGATCAACACCAACAAAATCTTGGTGGTCAAATCCAAAAATATCCTTTCATTAGAAATGCAAAATCAGAAAAAATGAAACTAATTCTACGCTCAACGCTTTTCTTATTTGCGTTCATTTCTTCGCTTCATGCGCAAGTTACCCTCACTTTAACGGGGCCAGACTACAACCCTAGCAACCCGCTCAACTGTGCTGGTATTGTTCCAACCGGAGGTACCAACTTCATTGACGGAACTGGCAACTACACGCCCAACATGAACGAAACACTAGTGCTCTGTCCTGACCTCACGCAAGGTTCTAAAGTCTCCATTTCATTTGCAACCAACATTGGCTTTGAATGGGATGTTCATCCTACAGATACCCTTTACATCTACGATGGTTCTTCTACTGCGGCACCTCTTCTTGGCGCTTACAACAGTGGTACGCACCCCGTTGGTCTTTTTGCACAAGCATCTTGGAACAACCCAACGGGCTGTCTTACTTTGCGCTTCAAATCTAACGGTGCCAATGAAGGAACGGGTTGGGTAGCCAATGTGGCTTGTGGCAATCCGCCTCAACCAATTGTTCCCCATGTAGAAGCTTTCAAAAATGGAGGCGGCAACAACATTATGAACCCTATCGATACTGGCTTTGTTGACCTTTGCCCGGGCGATAGCGTTTTACTCAAAGCCCTGCCTGGTTTTCCATACTCCTTAGAAAACACCAATACTGGCTACTCGCAAACCAACAACAACTGTACTTTTACCTGGACAATTGGTGGTGTAGGCCAATTCACTGGCGACCAAATCTGGTTTGCGCCAAATGCAAATACGGGCTACTACGTAGACCTCGCTGTCACCGATCAATTTCCGCAAACAATTCACTCGAACTTTAAGATCCGCGTTTCTATCCCGCCGATTTTTGCAGGTACAGGGCCACTAGAAGACACCGTATGTTTGGGTCAAAATTCTTATTTAGTGGGTGGGGTAACCCCGCAAGATACTGTTGGTATAGAAATCCCTGGCGGAACCTTCCAAATCGGCGGAACCTTCGCCGGCCTCACTTTCTTGCCAGACGGAGCTGGTCAGATGTATCAAACCAATATTCCTATGTCGGGTTTTGATTCCACTGCCGTCATTACTTCTGCGGCCGACATCGAACAAATTTGTTTGGATATCGAACACTCTTACATCGGCGATATCGAAATTGCCCTTACTTGTCCGAACGGAACAACTGTTTCCTTGATGAATGCCTACAACCAAACACCTTTTGGCTGGGCTGAACTTGTGCCCGGAGGCTGCGGCAACGGCATCGGTACTTTCCTAGGTAACGACACCAATATCGACGGAGGAAACCCAGGCTCACCAGTTTGGTCTTACTGTTTCTCTACTACCAACAATACCTTCAATACCATTTGTGCAGAAAACACAGCTGGCAATACCATCATCAATGACTACGGGTTTGCATCCATGAACCCTAATGGGGTATACCTCCCAGACGGCGATTTCAACCAGTTTGCCGGATGCCCCATTAACGGCAACTGGACCATCTCCGTTCAGGACAATCAAGGTATAGATGACGGCTATATCTTCTCGTGGGGAATTTACTTTAATGCCTCGCTTTATCCAGAAAGCGAAGGTTATCAAAATTACGTGGTTACCGAAGGTTGGGCATTCGATCCAACCATCATCTCTGGTCAAAACGACACGCTAATTGTGATTCAGCCTAGCGCGCCTGGGATTACCAATTACACCTACAGCATCACCGATAATTTTGGGTGCAACTACGATACCACTGTTTCATTTGTAGTATTGCCACGTCCGGCCATCTTCAGCGACACCGCTGTTTGCAACTACAACTACTTTGTAAATAATACCTCGGCCTATGCAGGAGGTCAGTGGTATGCCCTAGATACAGCCGTTCATTTTATACCCAATAACCTCGTAGACAACCCCGAAATTATGACCTACAACATGGGAGGAATATTTCCCGTGTTTTACGTTGATAACGCTTGTGAAGACACCGTAGCTGCGAGCATCGAATTCATGCCTTATGTATATACGGCCATCCTCGATTCTGCAATTTGTCAGGGAGCTAATTTATGGCTCAACCCTTATGTCATCAATACACCGCCGCTTCAAAGTGGCTACAGTCCGCCAATTAATGGTCAATGGTGGGATGGCAGCACTGAAGTGCCTAGACTCGCAACAGAAGCTGGTAATTACATCTACACCGCTCAAAATTCTTGCAACACCATCAGCGACACCGCTAATATTACCTATAAGCCATGTGATATTACGGCACCAAATGTTGTTGTGCTTTCTTCGCTTACTGGTAACGAAGCATTCTTTGTGAATTACGAGGGCATTTCTGCTTTTAATTGTACCATCCTCAACCGCTGGGGCAATGTCATTTTTGAATACACCAATCCGGCTGAAAAATGGTACGGTAAAACCTCTTCTGGCGAAACCGTTGAAGAAGGCACCTACTTTTACCGCATAGATGCTACACTTGACGGCGGAATTGAGCTTCAAAAACACGGATTTATCGTGCTGAAGTACTAACATTGCTTATTTTTGTGGCAAAACCATACCAATGATCAGTTTTGCCGACGAAATCAAGCAAGGAATTCCACAAGAGCTTCCAACACCTAAAGTTTGGAATGCGCAAGTCAATCACGCGCCCAAGCGTAAAGAAATCTTAAGCCCAACTGAAAAAAAATTGGCAATTGCCAATGCATTGCGGTATTTCCCTAAAACACAACATGCCGTTCTCGCCAAAGAATTTGCGCAAGAACTTGCAGATTACGGCCGAATATACATGTACCGCTTTATGCCGGAACATCCTATATTCGCTAGGCCAATTCACGAGTACCCTGGTAAATCAGCACAGGCGAAAGCCATTATGCTCATGATCCAAAACAACCTCGATCATCGGGTTGCACAGCATCCGCACGAGCTCATTACCTACGGCGGAAACGGAGCGGTTTTCCAAAATTGGATCCAATACCGCTTGGTCATGCAGTACTTGTCAGAAATGACGGACGAACAAACCTTGGTCATGTATTCTGGCCACCCAATGGGCTTGTTTCCATCGCATCCGAATGCGCCGCGTGTTGTGGTGACTAACGGCATGATGATTCCTAATTATTCCAAACCAGACGACTGGGAAAAATTCAATGCACTTGGCGTCACGCAATACGGCCAAATGACCGCTGGTTCTTATATGTATATCGGGCCACAAGGAATTGTACATGGCACCACTATCACTGTATTGAACGCAGTGCGCCGCTTGGCTAAAAACCGCGACGACATCAAAGGAAAATTGTTTTTGACCGCAGGTTTGGGCGGCATGTCCGGAGCGCAACCTAAAGCGGGCAATATAGCAGGTGTTATTTCTGTAACCGCTGAAGTGAATCCCAAAGCAGCTCATACCAGACACGAGCAAGGCTGGGTCGATGAAATCATCACAGATTTAGATGTGTTGGTAACAAGAGTCAAAAAAGCACAAGCCTCCAAAGAAGTTGTTTCCATCGCTTACCTGGGTAATGTGGTCGACGTCTGGGAAAAATTCGACCAAACTGGCGTTCATGTTGACCTCGGCTCTGATCAAACGTCTTTGCACAATCCTTGGGCGGGTGGTTACTACCCGGCCGGTCTAGACTTCGATCAGGCCAATTACCTCATGGCAAACGATCCTGAATTATTTAAAACTTATGTTCAAGAAAGTTTGAGACGCCATGCAGCTGCAGTAAACAAACACACCGACCGCGGCACGTATTTCTTCGACTACGGCAATGCCTTTTTACTTGAGTCATCGAGAGCTGGTGGCGATGTCATGGCTGCCAACCATATCGATTTCAAATATCCATCATACATTCAAGACATTTTAGGACCAATGTGCTTTGACTTTGGTTTTGGACCCTTCCGTTGGGTTTGTGCCAGCGGCGATGCACTCGACCTCGAAAAAACAGACGCCATTGCTTGTGCAGTTCTAGAAAAAATGATGCAAGAATGCCCTGAAGAAATCCAACAGCAAATGGCTGACAACATTCAATGGATCAAAGGAGCGCAAGAAAATAAATTGGTCGTTGGTTCACAAGCGCGCATTCTTTATGCCGATGCAGAAGGCCGTATGCGCATAGCCGCTGCCTTTAATGAAGCTATTGCCCGAGGCGAAATTGGCCCAGTTATCTTGGGTCGCGACCACCACGATGTGTCGGGCACCGATTCACCATACCGCGAAACATCGAATATCTACGACGGCTCGCGCTTTACCGCAGACATGGCCATTCAAAATGTAATTGGAGACAGCTTTAGAGGCGCCACTTGGGTGAGTATCCACAACGGCGGCGGCGTTGGCTGGGGCGAAGTCATTAACGGTGGTTTTGGAATGCTATTGGACGGCTCCCAACAAGCACAGCGCAACCTCACGAGCATGTTGCATTGGGATGTCAATAATGGCATTGCAAGACGCAACTGGGCACGCAATGAAAATGCCATTTTTGCCATCAAACGCGCCATGGAAGCAGAACCACTTTTGAAAGTGACACTGCCTAATTTGGTTGACGATCAATTGCTAGACGATCTTTACTAGAGATCCGTACGTTCACTTATTTCTTTGGAAAGGCAGCGCGAAGGTATGTTCCTTTGCTGGTTGGCATCTCAAAATGCAAGATTTCAGCAATTGTGGTCGAGATGTCGATCATTTCGGCTTCTTCGCTGACCACAACACCTTTTGGGGTGTCTGGCCCCAACACCAATAGGGAAATATGACGGCAACCCTCACAACGGCAACCATGATTGACAAAGCCAGAGCGCACGCCGTCTAAGTGCCTGCCATGGTCATTGGTAATCATTAAAGTAGTTTGATTACGTAAAACAGGATTTTCTTGTATCATTTGCCAAAGTTTGGCCGCGTATTGATCCGATTTTGTTATTGACTCTAGGTATTTGTCCCAGTTGTTGGCATGGCCGTAGACATCTACTGCCAATAAGTTAATGAGCATGAGCTG
>CANHSA010000082.1 GCA_947463345.1 Flavobacteriales bacterium | reverse complement strand
TTTGAATTTGTGGCCTGAGTTGGATCAGTTGCTCATTAGTTCTCATGCTTCTTCAGACAAATCAAGCAGTCTAATGTTCGGATAGAATTCCTCGAGGTAACCCACCAAGCGCTCTTCGTCAGGATTAGCTGTAAAAAACAAGGACTTGCTTTTGGGAAGGCTCTCGGTGAGACGTACAATATAGCCCTTGTGGCCAGCACGCATTTGTTCTTCCAAACCCAACACAATAAAAAGTTTTAATTTCTTGATATTGAAGCCATTTTGAAAATATAATTCTGCCATTCTGCGGGTGGTGCCCACAATAATTTCTGTACCATCGAAGAGGTCGTTGCGCTGTTGGAGTTTATTGCCTTTCTCGACTACTAAATCGACGGTGAGGTCTTTGGGTTTTGCCAACTGGACAAATTCGGCATGAATAGCTCTTGCTTGGGCATCGTTGGTGCAAAGAATGATGGCTCTGGGCGAACCCTCTTCGGGTTGTGGGATCACTTCATCTACAAATGGCCAAAGCTTCATTTGGTATTGCTCAGGAAGCGCCGAAACAAGTAAATACTGTGAGGGCTGCAATGCTTTTTGAATACTTTCCATGGTTATGATTGTAGTTTGGGGTTGTCGTGATGGCGCGTGGCATCGCGCTGGGTTTTTTTCTCTAGGTTTTGAACTAAGGCTGCGTCGAGGTCTATACCGGTTTGGTTGGCCAAACAACAAAGCACAAAGAGGATATCGGCCATTTCGTCGCCGAGGTCTTTATTTTTATCGCTTTCTTTTTCGGATTGTTCGCCATAGCGTCTTGCCATGATGCGAGCGAGTTCGCCTACTTCTTCCATTAAAACGGCCATATTGGTCAGTTCGTTGAAGTACCGAACACCGAGCGTCTGGATCCAGTGATCCACTTTTGCTTGCGCTTCTTTGATTTCCATGTTACAAAGGTATCAAAACCTCTCGTTGATATGCTTACCTTTGTAGCGTATGGAAAAATTGAGCAATTTCATCAACGGACAATATATAGCACCTCATAACGGTCGCTATATCGACAACTACGAGCCAGCCACTGGCCAAGTCTATTCCTTGATCCCAGATTCCGATGCCCACGACGTAGAGGCAGCAGTACAAGCCGCAGAAGCCGCATTCCCCATTTGGTCGTCAATGGGCATAGAAGGTCGCGCGCAAATATTAAGGAAACTGTCCGAAGGTATAGAGGCCAACATGGACGCTTTTGTAGCCGCTGAGTCCAAAGACAACGGGAAGCCGGTGAGTCTTGCACAACATGTAGATATCCCAAGAGCAGTTTCCAATTTTCATTTTTTTGCAACTGCAATTGAGCACTTTGCTTCGGAGTCGCATCAGATGGAAGGCGTGGGCCTCAACTACACGACCCGCAAACCTATTGGTGTGGTGGGCTGTATATCTCCATGGAACTTGCCACTTTACCTTTTCTCCTGGAAAATTGCGCCTGCCTTAGCTGCAGGCAATTGTGTGATTGCTAAACCTTCTGAAGTAACACCATACACCGCATACATGCTCGGCAAAATTGCCAAAGAAGCCGGAATGCCAGATGGCGTGCTCAATATTTTGCACGGTACCGGCCCAAGCGTTGGCGACGCCATCGTGAAGCACCCCAAAATCAAAGCTATCTCTTTTACGGGAGGCACCAAAACCGGCGAATACATCGCACAAACGGCAGGGCCAATGTTTAAGAAATTGTCACTAGAACTCGGCGGCAAGAACCCCAACATCATTTTTGCCGACTGCGACTTCAAAGACGCGCTCAGCACCACCATACGCTCTTCCTTTGCCAATCAAGGTCAAATTTGCCTCTGTGGCTCTCGCATTTTCATTGAGCGTTCCCTCTACGAACCTTTCAAAGAAGCATTTGTAGCAGCGGTTTCCAAAAGTAAAGTATCGTTCCCCCAAGACCCTGAAGCCAAACTTGGAGCTGTTGTTTCCAAACCGCACATGGAAAAAATCTTAAGCTACATCGAGTTGGCTAAAGAAGAAGGCGGTACTATTCTATGTGGTGGCAAAAGAAAAATTTTACCTGGCGCTCATGCCGACGGTTACTACATTGAGCCTACCATTATCGAAGGTTTGCATTACCAATGCCGCACCAACCAAGAAGAAATCTTTGGTCCAGTGGTTACCATCACCCCTTTTGACACCGAAGAAGAAGCGCTCACCATGGCCAACTCAACCCAGTATGGCTTGGCTGCTACCGTCTGGACCTCCGACCTCAAGCGCGCGCACCGCGTTGCCGATTTGGTACAAGCCGGCATCGTTTGGGTCAATGCATGGTTGGTAAGAGACTTACGTACCCCATTTGGCGGCGTCAAAGCCTCTGGTGTGGGCCGCGAAGGCGGATGGGAAGCCTTGCGTTTCTTTACCGAAGCCAAAAATGTGTTTATCAAGTATTGAATTGATGAATTAAATACCATCGAAAAAATATAATTTCATTGCGTGTTAAAATGAATTACAAAATGAAATACAGCATCTTATTTTTTCTACTCCTCTCACTTGGTACCCACGCCCAAATCAAACCGGCACTATTCCAATTCAAGTCAGATACCGTACTCCGATGGCACTACCATTTTGGCGATGAATTCAGTGAGCCGAGTGTTGATGTCAGCAAATGGTACCCGCGCTATCCTTGGGGAGGCTTGTTGCTCGATCAAAGCCAATGGGCGGTGCCCGAAATGCTCTCCCAAAAAAATGGCTGGCTACATTTAGGTGCCAAAGAATTTGGTCAGAAGGCAGCCGTTCCCAGCTGGATGATCAACCAACAACAAGCCAAAGAACTAGGCTTGAACATCAAAAACGACTCCGTTTACCTCGATTACCTAACCTCCTGCATTTGGAGTGTCGACACCTTTCGTTATGGTTACTTTGAGTGCAGGGCCGTTGTGCCTAAAGGCAAAGGATTGTGGCCCGCCTTTTGGCTTTTTGGTCAGAATGGTAAAGACGAAATTGATATCATGGAATGCAAGGGAGAGCGCCAAAACGATGTGCACGTTGATATACACCTGCCCGAGCGCAAAGATTATGTCAAAAACAACATCGGCATCAAAAAAGACTGGGGAGGCTGGGTCCGCATGAAAGATCTTATTGTCAACGATACCGTCATCTACTCGGGCGTGTGGTTGCCGAATTCACTTACGTATTTTGTGAATGGGGTGCCTGTGTCGTATTTTGCCGGAGACTTTGCTACTCCAATGAACGTTATTGTCAATTTAGCAGTGGCCCGAGACAACTACCCCTTTAATCCGGGCCCCGATGCCCAAACGGTGTTTCCTGCCGATTACCAAGTGGACTACGTTAGGGTTTGGAAACTGGAGCCAAACGCCGCTCAAAAAATGAACGGGGTTCCTCAAATTGACCTCCAAGAAAATGGCTGGATTCCCGTGGAGAAAGAAGTGCTCAAAAAGAAAATACCCCTTATTTACCCTAAGAAGGAACTGCAAAAAGAACTCGGATTTGTGAGTCTTATTCCCGTTTCCAATGATATTTACTTTGTTCAGGTCAATGGCAATGGGGAAGTTCAAGTGAGCGCTTGGGTGAAGGGAATTGAACAAACGAAAATTGTAACCGAAATTGCAAAATTTAAAGGCGAGAATATACTCGGAAAAGATATTTCTATTCAATTAAATGACGCGCCGAGAAACATTGAATTGCGCATTTCTTACGACGGGAAAACCATTTCGTATTTCCCTTTTAATTAGGCGAAGTTTTTTCTTTTTCCTTGAAGCGATAACCCGCTACAAACTTCAAGGCGAAATAAATTTGACGGTATTTCAAGTCGTCGAAACGAATGCTCTTGTTGTCAAAATCGGTCACAATAAAAATGAATTTTTCATCCGAAGAATAGCCTCCCATGAGGCGAAGGTCAAAGCGAGGCGCCAGGCCTAAACGAATTTTAGAATAATCTGGTGTTTCGTATTCCTTGAATTGAACAACAGGGCCTACGCCGGCCCAACCGCCAATTTGCCAATTATTTTTCCGATTGACATATGCTACTCCGGGAGCTGCGCCAAAATCAAAGGCTTGGAGCTTTGTAATAGTGGTGAGGTCTTGCCCTTGAAGTTGCAAAGTACTTGGAATTAAGCTTTCGCCGCGATTGCCCGAACCAAAATAATTCATGGTGCCTTTCAAATACCAGGTTAAAATTTGTTGATTATAATGGGCTCGTTTCCCGAGCAAACCATTCATTTGAAAATCGGCATTCCTAAAATACCACGCATTCAGCATGACATTAACGGAGTAGGCATCGGGAAGTATAACCGAAGGTTGTCTTAGTCCATAACCTATGGTGGATTTGAACTCAAAATCGTACCAAACCTTTTTATAAGTGAGGTCGTAGGCAAAATTATATTGGGTGGTTTTGCCAAATTTACTATTCGAGCGTAAATTACCAACCACAGGGAAACCTACCCGTAAATGAAACCACTTATAAGCAAAACCCAAGCCCAAAAACGGGCTAAAATTGTTCTTGTAGGCCAGTGAAGTTTGCTGCGCGCTAAATGGGTAGTCGATCCGAAACGGGTTGACGTTATAGCCGAGGTCGGCATACATCACGGGCCTATGCCTAAAGCTCTCCAAGGCCGCATTTTGGGCCAAGGAAAACGTACTCCATAAAAAGAGACAACAACTAATGCGTAATCCCTTGCTCAAGCCCTAAGATAAACGCATAATTTTTGGCGCGCTCTAAACGCTCCACAGTACGACCCGAACCTCCACCATGCCCGGCATCCATGTTACACTCAAAAATAAGTGCTTCTTTATTGGTGCGCAGCGTGCGCAGTTTGGCTACGTATTTGGCTGGTTCCCAATATTGCACTTGAGAGTCGTGATAACCCGACGTCACATACATAGCTGGATAATCCATTGCATGCAAGTTGTCGTAAGGAGAATATTTCAACAAATAATAGTAATAGTGAGGGTCCGTTGGATTGCCCCATTCTTCGTATTCGCCAGTAGTTAGCGGAATGCTTTCATCTAACATGGTGGTCACTACATCTACAAATGGTACTTCTGAAACGATGCCTTTAAATAAATAAGGCGCCATGTTCGCAATGGCACCCATTAACAAACCTCCCGCACTGCCACCATTGGCATAAATGCGCGCAGGATCGCAATAGCCCATATGGCCCAAAAATTCGGCAGCGTTGATGAAATCGGTAAACGTGTTGATTTTCTTGTCAAACTTGCCATTCTGATACCATTCTTCACCCAAATATTTGCAACCTCTGATATGTGCTGTTGCAAAGACAAAACCGCGGTCCACTAAAGACAAACGCGTGGGACTAAAAATATCGGGTAAAGTATAGCCATAAGAACCATAGCCATAGAGCAACAATGGCGCTTTTGCTAAATCTGTTCCTTTTTTATACATAATGCTCACCGGGATTTGCGTGCCGTCGTTGGCAGTAGCCCAAACGCGTTTAGATGCATAGTTGTCTGGATTAAACTGTGGATCTCTGAGTTTTTTCTCAAAGAAAATTGAGCGTTCACCGCTTTTTAAATCGTAGGTATAAACCCTTGAAGGTGTGGTCATGGAGTTATAGACGTAATACAATTGATTTGCAGCGTAGTCATCGTTGATGGCCAAACCGAGGTAATACGTTTCGCCGTCTACTGCAATATAACTTTCCTTGCCGTCTTCGACTCCTTTTAATTTGAGTTTGAGCAAACCATTATTGCGTTCCTCAATCAAGAGGTAATCTTTAAAAACACTCAATCCTTCGAGCAGCACTTTTGAATCATGGGGTACTATTTCAGTACAAGATTGGAGACCAGAAGGAAATAAACGGCTGTAAAGAATTCGGTTGTTAATGGCGTTGTCGTTGGTCAGGATATAAAAGCCATTTTCGTGGTGCTCAACCTCGTAAATATGGCCAGCCTTGCGCGGCAAAAACACTTGCGCTGGTGCCTTTGGATTGTCTGCATCGAGCAGTTGAACTTCTGAAGTTGTGGAACTATAGCTATAAATTTGAATGTATTTACCAGTGAGGGTTTTGCCAATGCCTACGCTAAATTTATCATCTTTTTCTTCGTAAACGAGCTCATCAGTGCTCTGTGGCGTACCGATGGTATGGCGGTAAATCAAATACTCGCGAAGGGTTTCGGGGTCTTTTTTGGAGTAATAAACAGTTTTGTTGTCGTTGGCCCAAACCAAGCCGCCACTTGTTTCGGTGAGCACATCTTTGAGGTATTTGCCATTGGTTCTGAAGCGAATTTCGTATTTACGACGACCTTTGAAATCTTCGCAAACGGCTAACATTTGATTGTTCGGGGAAGGCGCCCAACCGGCCAATTCGTAAAATGACTTTCCTTTGGCGCGTTCATTTTCATCAAAAAACAACACCGCTTTTCCGTCGATTTCGTAGCGAAAAATTTGTTGGTAGTCTAGCCCTTCTACATTGCGTGTTTGGTACTGAAAACCGTTCAGAACAAAAGGTGCACTGGTTTCATTGGGATCTATGCGCTGTTCAAATTCTGCCAATAAGTCGTTTACCAACGGGTTTAAAGCTTTGAAATAGGCCTCGGCGTAGGCGTTTTCTGCATGGAGGTAATCCAATACTGGTTGGGTGTCGCGTTCACGCATCCAATAATAGGGGTCGTTGCGCTGGTGACCGTGTTTTTCTAAAATTTGGTCTTTGCGCGGTGCAACTGGTTCTTGGGCAGTAAGTTGTTGGTGCATAAGCAAGATAAGACAGGTAAAAAAGTGTAGCTTTTTCATGGCGTGATTTCTCGCAAAATTAGCGATATTCTCTATTGAAAAGGTTAACTTTGAAAAGTGAAGAAACTATATAAATTCCTACTCAATAAATTACCTCGGCCGCTGCTTATTCGGCTGAGCTACATCTTTCGCATTTTTGCACCAGCGCTCTACCGTGGCAACGCGGTGAGCTGCCCAGTTTGCGAAAAATCTTTTTCTAAATTCCTTTCTTATGGCTCTGAAGTCGCCCACCGCGACAACGTACTTTGTCCCTATGACCTCACTCTAGAACGCCACCGCCTCATGTGGCTTTACCTCAAAAACCACAGCAACTTTTTTACACAAGCAAATCTTTCCGTGCTTCACATGGCCCCTGAGCAATGCTTCATAGACCGCTTCAAAGCCCAACAAAACCTCAACTACCTTACCGCTGACATCGTATCACCAATTGCAGACATGCATTTTGACTTACACCAAATTCCGCTCGAAAACGACCGTTTCGATGTTGTTTTTTGCAACCACGTTATGGAACACGTTCAGGACCCCATTCAATGCATGTCTGAACTTTTCAGGGTTTTAAAACCAGGAGGTTGGGCCATCATGCAAGTGCCTCAAGATTTCACGCGTGAAACCACCTACGAAGATCCTTCCATTGTTTCGGAAGCCGACCGCGAGAAACACTACTGGCAAAAAGACCACGTTCGTCTCTTTGGCAAAGACTACCCTTCCTATTTAGAACGAGTTGGTTTCCAAACCACTGCATTTGACCTCAACGCACATTACACGCAAGAAGAAATTGCGCGTTTTCGGCTCATGAAAGAAGAAGTACTTTACATCTTCAAAAAACCACAATTATGAAAAATTTATTGCTATCGCTTGGCTTATTAACATCAATTGCTACATGGGCTCAGAAAAATATTATTCTAAATATGGAGCCGCTATTTGGGTCGCAACCTTTTGCTTTGAACCAAAATTTTATTGGCAACGACGGCATTGCAGTCAATATCGAACACTTCAATTACTACCTCACAGACATCAAGCTTTTCCATGACAACGGCTTGCAAACCAACTTCCCAACAGACATCTGGTTGCTCACACCTGAGCAGCATAG
Organism: Flavobacteriales bacterium; assembly: GCA_947463345.1. Taxonomy (GTDB): domain Bacteria; phylum Bacteroidota; class Bacteroidia; order Flavobacteriales_D; family Crocinitomicaceae; genus UBA952. Next base: position 1,069 of record CANHSA010000082.1, on the reverse strand, counting down.
CCTTTATCTGGGCAATTTAAATGTCAACCAAATCGATTCCATCAACTTTACGGTTGGTGTTGCGAAGCGCTACAACACGCAAGCCGGTGCGCTCGCTCAAGACATCTCTACCTACCCAGACTCCCATGCGCTCAGTTTTCAGAGCCCCTCTATGTACTGGGGCTGGGCTTTTGGCTACATGCACATGATTATCGGCGGCAAAGCAGACAGCAACAACGATGGCGTTCCCAATGCCTATTTTGAAATGCACAACCTTGGCAACAACAACCAGCAAAGTGTCACGCTGCCTAGCATTCAAACCAATACCGGCAATCAAATTGACCTCAACTACATTTGCCATGTCGACCGCTGGCTGCAGCAAATGCCGCTTTCAAGTGTAGGTGTGCTCCATGGCGATACCGGCCTGAATCTACAAATACTTCAAAACGTTAACAGCCAAGAAGTTTTCACGATAGCAGCCAATGCAAATACGCAGGAAAACAACACTTCCTTATTTGCCTTTGTCCAAAGCGAAAATGAATTCACTTTTTGTGTAAAAAACAAACAAACGATCAAAAATTACATTGTTTTCGCCAATTCCGGGCAGCAAATATGTGCAGTTTCATCCAACGAAACCAAAGCATCAATTGCGCTTGAGCCACTTCAAAGCGGCATTTATTTGGTGACGGTAGAAACAGACAACGGTCAGCGCCAAACCTTTCGCTTTGTAAAACCATAAGCCATGCTGCGCTTTGCCTCCGTTGCGCTTGTTTTAGTCCTGGGTTTTTTGGCCTTGCGCTGCGGCAGTAGTCAAGACCTCAACGCATTGGTAAGTATTCCTACTCCTTCTGACAACCCCCAAAATGCTGCCAAAATTGCTTTGGGCAGAAAGCTCTTTTTTGACACCCGCCTTTCTTTAGACGGCAGCGTTTCTTGTGCCTCTTGCCACGACCCCCGAAAAGCTTTTAGCGACAACCTCGCCAAAAGCAAAGGAATCAACGGGCAACTGAGCGAGCGAAATGCGCCTAGTTTGCTCAATGCCGCATTTTTAAAGACAGCCATGTTCGATGCGCATTTGCAAACGCTCGAA
>CANHSA010000081.1 GCA_947463345.1 Flavobacteriales bacterium | reverse complement strand
TGCTGCCATCAATCGTTTCATTGAGTTTGAATTCACAGAAAATGCAAACGATGCCATTCTCATTGAAGCCTTGGATCTCAATGAAACTTGGGTTTTTGAGCTGGCTCAATTAAATGAATTGCAAACGGCAGGTTGGAAGTCTTATGTGAAGGGTGTTTTTTTATTGATGGACATAAATGAATCCATAAAGGGTTTGCACATCCGTTTCAAAAGTACCATTCCAATTGGCGCAGGGCTTTCTTCCTCTGCGGCGCTCTGTTGCGGTTTGGCTTTTGGCCTCAATGAATGGTTGGGCTTAGGCAAAACCCGAATGGAACTCGCTTTGCTTGCCCAACAAACAGAGCACCAATATGCAGGTGTTCAATGTGGCTTGATGGATCAAGTAGCTTCCTTATTTGGAAAAGAAGCACATTTGCTAGCTTTTGATTGCCTGAGTCAGGAAATTGAAGCTTTCCAATTGCCTTTAGTTGGTGTTCAACTCTTCTTGATCGATTCAAAAGTCAAGCACAACTTAGCGGAATCGGCCTATAACGAAAGACGCGCCCAATTGGAAGATGCGTGGTTGCTAGCCAAAGATGCGTTTCCCGATTTAATAAGTTGGAGAGCTATAAATGAGGCTCAATTACAAGTTGTACTTACCCATCTAGACCAAGGCACCCAAAAACGTTTGCGCTACGTTGTTGATGAAATGAGTCGTGTCTTGAAGGTGCAAAAATTAGCTGCTCAAATTTCGGATGATCTAAATGATGCAAGCTTAATGAAGGAACATTACCGAGATCTAGGAAGTTGTATCAATCAAACGCATGAGGGTCTTCGCGATTTATACGAAGTGAGTTGTGAAGAAATAGATTTTTTACAAGCAGCGCTTTTAAATTTACCCGGTATTTTGGGAGCACGCATGATGGGCGGCGGTTTTGGCGGTTGTTTGTTGGTGTTGGCTCAAAATAATTTGGATTTTGCTAGTCTAGAATCGATGACATTCACTTACAAAGAGCTATATGGTTTTTCACCTAGGATTGAACGCATCGATATAGTGGATGGAGTTCAGTTTTTTTCAATATGATCATCAGTAAAACATGAGCTGTCGATTCCTTCCAAAAGCACTTTGAGCTCAATTCCCAAACCTGCAGCAATTTCGGCCAAGTAAATTAATGAAGGATTTACCCTTCCTCGCTCCAACCTATTGATAGAAGGTTGATCTTTATTGATTCTGTAGGCAAGCTCCATTTGCGACCATCCTTTCTTCAGGCGTTCTCTTTTGACATTAGCGCCGAGTGCCTTAAGAAATGACTCCTTTACCATAGGGTGAAGTTCACAAAAGCACTGTTCATAAATTATAACATATTTGTTATATATTTGTATAATTCCAAACAAAATTCATGCCTCGAAAAAAGCAATTTTTGTCTTTCGTTTTGCTTGCGATGTTATTAGCGGCTAGCGTATTTTTGTTTGTTTTCAAGGCTATTCCAGATCCTTTTCATGTCTTGCCTTTTGTTACTTGGCTATTAGTCTTGCTGTTTTTTAACTTTTTGTCTTGGCCCTATTTACTAAGGCGCATTGAGCTTTTGCCTTTCTTCTGCAATGCTTTTATTCTTTTATTGCTCACGCATCTTTTCTTCTGTTTCATATTAAACGCATTGCGTTTTTTACTGAATAAGGATATGTTTCTGCACGACACTTTAGTTGTGTTTTTTCTCAATTTGTTGCCTTTTCTGCCTTTCGTTTTATCCCAGAAATCAAATCAAAACCAAGAACAATGATTCATATTGGAACCAAGCCACTACGTCTTGAGCTTTTATTTGGCGTTGTTAAAAAGTGGGATTCAAGTAAGCTTCCTCGACAGTTTACAAATTTCTATTTTGATGAAGCGGGTTTGTTATTTAAAGACTTACCTCGTTATCGAAATACGAATGTTGAAATGTCGCTTGTTTGGGCTCATGTAAATGAAATAAAGGTCAGCAAGCGATTTGTGAAGATTTATTTGAAGCCAAGAGATCAGTGGTTGGGTGAGTATCCGACGTACTTGATTCCTTTTGGGCCTTGCCCTAAAAAAATGATTTTTCGATTTTCGGGTTCGTCAAATTCAAGAAGTTTGTTTTTGGAGCAGGTTGAATTACATCAGGTGCCTGTCAATTTCTTAGAGTCATAAACTCAAACGCACGTCTTCGGCAAAAGCTAGTTTTTCTAGCGTGGCTACTTCTAAGGTAAAGTAAGAGAACTCCTCAGTTATTTTTCCGGTAATGCGATAAACGCCTTTGCCGTAAAAGGGATAATGCGCTGTAATTTGTGGAAAATGCACGGTATCGAGGAAGTCGCCGGATGGATCGAGGAAGGTACCAAAACACATGGTGTCGCCTTTGTTGGTTTTGGTTTGCTTGATACTCACTAAATAACCAAAAGTATGGATGTATTGATGGGTGTACTTCGGGAAATCATCGGCCGAAATAAAGGAGCTGGGCAAAGGTTGAGCTAAGAGTGAAAAAGGGTCGCAGAGCGGAAAACCCAAAAGTTCAAATTGCTCGAAAGTGATTTCTAGTGGGTGTTCTTCTAGCTCAGGTAAGTGTTGTTTTTTTTGCTTGACTTCAAATAATTCTTGCTTAGCATTGGTGTAGCGTTGCTTGTGATGGTAAAAGTGTGCTTGCCAAAGCAGTGCTTTTCTAGGTTGTTTGAAACAACGCAGTGCATCCACTCGGATCAGGATACAGAGTTGTTCGAGGGGGATAACTACCCTTTTGAGGAGGTCTTCAAAATCGATGAAGTGGCCATTTGTATTGCGCTCGGCACTTATTTTGTCGCTTATCTGTATTTCTAAGCCCGCTACTAAATTGAAACCGAGGATCAGGCGTTTTTCTTTGAGCACGCAACTATAAGCACCTTCATTGATGCAGGGAGCTTCAATTTGTGCGCCAAAGCGCCGCGCTTCGTGGACGTAGATTTCAGTGCGGTAATAACCGCCAAAGTTGTTGATACAGGCCGTGAGGTACGCCAGCGGATAGTGTGCTTTGAGATACAAACTTTGGTAGCTCTCCACGGCATAGGAAGCAGAATGTCCTTTTGAAAAAGCGTAGCCTGCAAAACTTTCGATTTGCTTCCAAATGCTACTTGCAAATTGAGCTTCGTATCCTCTTTGAAGACAAGAAGCCATAAAGCTTTCTTGCACGCGCAAAAATTCGGACCTCGATCTGAATTTGCCCGACATGCCACGGCGCAAGACATCGGCCTCGGCCAAACTTAGGCCCGCTAGGTAATGCGCCACTTTAATGACGTCTTCTTGATAGACCATAACGCCGTAGGTGTCGGGCATAATAGCGAGTAGTAAAGGATGGATTTCTTGCCTGCGCTCCGGATTGCGATGGCGCAAGATGTATTCGCGCATCATGCCGGACTGCGATACACCGGGTCGAATAATGGAGCTGGCCGCCACCAGTGCGAGGTAGTTGTCTACTTGGAGTTTGATCAGGAGCATCCGCATAGCGGGCGACTCTACATAAAAACAACCCAAGGCCCAACCTTTTTTTAAGAACGCTGCAATTTGAGGGTCTTGTTTGAGAAAGTGGATGTCGTGGATGTCGTGGGGTTTTTCTTCGGGATAAACCTGCGCTATAATTTGCAATGCTTCGGAAATTTTGCCCAAACCGCGCTGGCTTAAAACATCGAATTTATAAAGCCCGACATCTTCGGCTTCTAGCATAGAAAACTGCGTGCAGGGATAGCCTTTTGGGGGTAAAAAACAAGCTGCAAAAGCAGTTAAAGGCCTTTCGCTAATGACGATGCCGCCTGCGTGCACACTCAGATGGGAGGGCAAACCTTCTATGTATTTGGCGTAGCGCAAAATAAGTGCACCTAGTTCGGCGAATTCGGCGAGACTCCCCTTCCCCCTACTCAGCATTTTGCTCGTGCCGGAGGGTAGGCCAAATACTTTACTGAGCTCGTGAATACAGGCGCGGTATTGAAAGGTGCTGTAGGTACAGAGCCAGGCGGCATTGGGGTAGCGTTCAAAAATATAGCGAACGACGTCGTCGCGGTCTCGCCAAGAGAAATCGATGTCGAAATCGGGTGGGTTTTTGCGGTAGAGATTGATAAAGCGCTCAAAATAGAGGTCGAGTTCTAGTGGGTCGACGTCGGTGATGCGCAAGAGGTAGGCCACAATGCTGTTGGCGCCACTGCCCCGCCCCACATAAAAATAACCTTTGGAACGCGCATAGGAAGTGAAGTCGTGGGTAATGAGAAAGTAAGAAAGGTAATTTTTTTCAGCAATGACGTCGATTTCCATCTCGATGCGCGCGATGATTTCGTCGGTGATGGTGTTGTAGCGGTAACTGAGCCCTTCGGCGCAAAGTTCTTGGAGGCGCTGTAGGTCGGCGGCTTTGGACCCGTGAATGCTGTGGGGTTGTTGGGGCGCTGCGGCTTCTCCAAATTCAAAAGAGATTTTGCAGTTGCGCAGCAGCGCTTGGGTGTTGGTGAGCAACTCTGGCGCCGCGGCAAAGGCCGAACTACACTGCGCTGCGGATAAGAGGCGTTCTGTAGGCGGCGCTTGTGCGTGCGTTGGCAATTTGGAAAGCAAGCAGTTGCTGGAGATGGCGCGCAATAAGCGATGGGTGTTGTGGTCGCGTTTGTGGCGAAAGCTCATGGGGATGTCGGCAACATATTTATGGACTTCAAAGGCGCGCTTTTGCCGCTGCCACTGAAGTATTTGCTGGGCTTCAATGGCGACGAACTCATGTGCCTGTAAGTGCGTTGGGTGTTGGGTGAACGGATACCAAACCCAGCAATTGGCAAAGGACGGCAGCGGCCATTCAAAAGGTTTTGCAGCAAGTAGGTGTTGGCTCAGGAAGGTATTGAGCTCTTGAAAACCGTTGTTGTTGCGTGCAATAATAGTGGCAACCTGCTGCAAACCATTGCGGAGCTCGAGCCCAAGTAAAGGCTCGAGCCCTTGCTCTTGGGCCGCGCGCGCAAACGCCAAGCCCGAGCCGGTGTGGTTGATGTCGGTGAGTAGGAGTTGTTGGTGGCCGTGTTGCAAGGCCCAAGCAACGAGTTCTTCGGGCTTGAGAATACCGTAGCCCAAACTGAAACAAGAGTGTACACGCATGTAATTGAAATATAAAGTGCTACAGATGAATTAGGTGCTGCGGTTGGCCAGTAAAATGGGTGGCTCGCCGTTGAACGGATTGTAATGGCCAATGCTGCGCGCCTCTAGGCCAATGGCACGCAAGACTGCGCGGTCGCCGTAGCGTTCGCGGATGTTGTCTAGGGCTTTGTAGAGCGCTGGATAGGAAAGATCTTGGTGGTCGAAGAGCCGCAGTTGGTGCGCGCCGCCCACTAGAGAACTGAAGCGCAAGCCAATCAGACGCACCAACACGCGCCGTTGGTAAAGCCGCTTGAAAAGCTCCTGAACCAAAGGGAGTAGTTCGTGGTCGGCGGCGGTATAGGCAATTTGTTGTTGGAGGGTTTGGGTCTGGAAATCGGCGTAGCGGATCTTGACGGTAACGGTACCAGTGAGTTTGCCGGCGCGGCGCAATTGAAAGGTGAGGTTTTCGGCCATGGCGGCTAAGATGCCGCTGAGCTTAGCGATGTCTATGGTATCTTGATGAAAGGTACGCTCGTTGGAAATGGATTTGCGCTCGTTGTAGGGTTCTACGGCGCTTTTGTCGATACCTTGGGCTTTGGTCCAGATGCTGCGGCCGTTTTCGCCGAGCGCTTGTTCGACGAGTTCTAAGGGCAGTGTTTGGAGGGTGCCGATTCTTTTGACGCCTAAGCTACAGAGCGTTTGGAAGGTTTTGGGACCTACCATCGGGATTTTTTGAACGGATAGCGGCGCCAAAAAGTCTTTTTCTAAGCCGTAGCTAATATGGAGCTGGTTGTTGGGTTTGGCCTCGCCGGTGGCTACTTTAGAAACCGTTTTGTTTTCGGACAAACCAAAGGAGATGGGCAAGCCGGTTTCTTTGATGATGCGCGAGCGCAACTCAGAGGCGTAGGTCCAGATGCCAAAAAAGCGATCCATGCCGGTGAAGTCGATGTAGAATTCGTCGATGGAGGTTTTTTCATAGACCGGAGACACTTCTTTAACGATTTCGGTCACCATGCGAGAAAACTTGGTGTAGGTTTGGGTGTTGCCTTTGATGCAGATGGCTTCTGGGCAACGCTCTTTGGCCATTTTCATGGACATGCCAGAGCGCACGCCAAAGCGCCGGGCTTCATAGCTGCAAGAGGCCACTACGCCCCTCTCGCTGGTGCCGCCAATGAGAATGGGTTTTTGATTTAAGCGGCTGTCTAGAAGGCGCTCACAGGAAACAAAAAAGGTGTCGAGGTCCATATGAACAATCGAACGACGCGTAGCCATAGGTACTGTCAGTTAAAGGGTGAAACAATAAAAGTTCGATTGGTTGGTGCTACAAAATTAACAATATTGATTAATATTCAATCAACAAAATGATTAATTTATAATCAAAAGTTATCAACAAATAAAAAAGAAAGAAAAACATACTGACAATGTGTCATTTTAGTAACTTGGAACACAATTTGCTACCAAGCACCCGAACACTTAATTCCGTAAAAAATGAAACCACTTTATGTCGTATTGGCCGCTATCGGCGCTCTGCTCCTCTTTGTCTTCTTAGGCTACTACAATCTTTACAACAAAGCCGTAGGCCTTCAAGAAGGACTCGATGAAAAATTCGCCAACGTACAATCTGCCTACCAACGCCGTGCCGACCTCATTCCAAATCTATTGGAAACCGTCAAAGGCGCCGCTCAAAACGAAAAAGACATCCTTACCCAAGTGACGCAAGCGCGCGCAGGTATTGTTGGTGCCAAAACACCTCAAGACCTCGAACTCATGGGCCGCAAAATCAATACCGCTATCAATTTGGCCTACGAAGCGTATCCACAAATTCGCTCTACCGAAAACTTTAGTCAGTTTCAAGGGCAGTTAGAAGGCACCGAAAACCGCATCAAAACAGAAAGAGACCGCTACAATGAATCCGTAAAGGAATACAACACCCATATCCGCGGTTTCTTTGCGCGCTTTTTCTTGAACAGCGAAGAATTCCCGAGAAAAGAAGGATTTGTAGCCGCTGCTGGTTCAGAGAATGCACCAAAGGTGAAGTTTTAATGCTCAGCAACCTCGAACAACAAAAGGTCCAGGACTGCATCGCAGCAGCTGAAGCAGCCACCAGTGGCGAATTGCGCGTGCACTTAGAAGCCAAGTGTAAAACCGATGCCGTGGCACGCGCCATCGATATTTTTGACCAACTCGACATGCAAGCCACAGCCGCGCGCAATGGCGTTCTGATCTACGTTGCTTACGCCGATCGCAAGCTAGCTATCATCGGCGACGAAGGCATCAACGCATGCGTCAACCACAACTTCTGGGACAGCACCCGCGACCTCATGCTCGCTAATTTCAAAGAAGGCCGCTTGGCCGAAGGGCTTTGCGCTGGCATTACCGAAGCTGGCCTCCAACTCGCTCAATTTTTTCCGCCACAAGCAAACGATCAAAACGAGTTGCCCAACCAAATTAGCTTCGGATGAAAAAAGGCTACCTATTTTTAGTTGCATTCACCTGCTGGGCACTGCAGCTTTTTGCACAATATCCCAACCCTTCCTCTCCTCCACGCTTTTTAAATAACTTTTCTAAAGTCGGTATTTTAAGCGCAGCAGACGAAGCTCAAATTGAGCAACGGCTAGATGCATTTGAGCAAGAAACGAGCAATGAAATCACTATTGTCATAGTAGACGACATCAACGAAGACGAACCTTGGCATTACGCCACCGAACTCGGCGAACAATGGGGTGTTGGCAAAGCAGACAAAGACAACGGCTTGGTGTTTTTGATCAAGCCCACGCAAGAAAACGGTGGAAGACAGGTCTATTTAGCGGCTGGCCGTGGCTTAGAAGGCGCCATTACCGACCTCAGTTGCCACGACATCGTGCAATACGAAATACTCCCTGAATTTAAAAAAGACCAATACGCCCAAGGCATTAACAACGCACTCGACGTCTTATTCAAGCTTGCCAAAGGCGAAATCAATGAAAAAAGCTACCGCAAAAGCCTCCGCAAGGACAACCGGGCGGGCGGTATAATTTCTTTGTTATTTATCCTCGTGATCCTCTTCTTATTGATCAAGCGCGGTGGCGGCGGTGGCACAACCTTTGGCGGCCGACGCGGCGGACCAGGCTTCTTTTACTTTGGAGGTTTTGGCGGTGGCTTCGGTGGCTCATCAGGTGGCAGCGGAGGCGGTGGCTTTGGTGGCTTTGGCGGCGGAAGCTTTGGCGGAGGCGGCTCTGGCGGCAGTTGGTAACAAGAATTTAAATGCATAAAAAAGAACGAGCGATTTAAAATAAAGTGTCATGAAAAAATTACTCATCATCCTATTACTTGGTTATCAAACACTGGCGCAAGCCCAACAAATTCAAACGGTAGCTTTTTACAACGTCGAAAACCTCTTTGATACCATCGATGGACCAAACGACGACGCAGAGTTTTTGCCTGCGGCAGAAAGCCAATGGAATACAGAGAAGTACAATGCCAAATTAGCGCACATCAGACAAGTGATGGCGGCGCTCAACATGCCGATGGTAATGGGCGTTTGTGAAATCGAAAACAAAAGTGTCTTGACCGACCTCATAGGCAACGACAAGCGCTACGGAATTGTCCATTACGACAGCCCAGACGCGCGCGGCATAGACGTCGGTATGCTTTACAGAAAAGATGTCTTACAGCTCAAAAAATCGGGCTACATCCGTTTTACTTTACCTGGCGATACCATACCTACTTCTAGAGACATCATCTGGGCTAAATACCAATACAAAAAAGAAAACTTATACGTGATGGTCAATCATTGGCCTAGCCGCCGTGGTGGGACTGACGAAAGCGCGCCGCGCCGACTCATGGCTGCGCAAATGGCAGG
>CANHSA010000080.1 GCA_947463345.1 Flavobacteriales bacterium | reverse complement strand
GGTGTGTGATGCCGTATGCACTGAGTACTGAACTCACAAAAGCCATGGTTTCATACTCTTGAAAAGAAGGCTCTGGGTGCATGTGCAAATGCCTGCGCCATTCCGTAACGCGTGCAAGGATATCAGACATTTGGTTAGGTGTTGGGTTAGACTTCATCTTGTTTGATACCTTGATAGCCTGCTAAAATTAATTGAATCGAAACATACGCCATGAGCAAGCCGAAGATGAGCTTGACCCACGCTTCGGGCAAACGCAAGGTCAGTTTGGACCCCAAAAAGGCGCCAAGCACAAACGTACTAGCAATGACCAAACCAAAGCGCCAATTGACGTTTCCTGTTCGCCAATAATTGAAAACAGCTAAAAGCAAAACGGGCAATGACAAGATAAAAAGGGAGGTTCCTTGTGCTTGGTGCTGGCTCAGCCCAAGTAAGAACACTAGCGCGGGTACAATGACCATACCGCCGCCAATGCCCACCATGCCGCTGAGCATACCTGCTGCTAGGCCAATTGTGGTGAGTAATAAAATTGTTTGAATAGACATCTGTAACAAATGTAGTAAGTTTTTAACTCAATCTACAAGTTGGTTGCAACCTCTGATATCTGTAGAAGCAATGCGGCCTTCGAGTACGAAGCCTCCCGGCACCAAACGCCCGAGGTCGTCGGTTTGAATAAATGCGCAGCTATTTTGGTTGGCAAGGTCGATGACATTGATACCTCCTTTTTGCCCAAACGGTACTTCGGTAAATGGGTCATACGCATCGCGGATCCTCATTTGCATCCAAGGTGGGCAACTAAAGTTTTGGTCAGAAGTACAATAAGCCTGAGAGAGCAACTCGGTCATGCCGTATTCCGATAGGATTTGCCCAACGCCAAAACCATCTTGAAGAATCTGATGGAGTTCAATTTTGGTCAGTTCTTGGCGACGGCCTTTCATGCCACCTGTTTCTAAGATAAGTGCTTCAGGCAGCTGACTTCCCAATTCAGCTAAATCTAGCAAGGCGTAAGAAACGCCAAAAACAAAAGGTTTTTTTCCTTGAGCCAGTGCTTTATTGTACACGGATAAAACAGCTTCTGCCTGGCTCAAATAATAGCCCGAGAGAGAAGAATTGCTCTTTTGAATCAGTTGATCTACCATGTAAATGAGGCTGGAATCTCCGTTTTCAAGATAAGAGGGTAAGAGCGCTATAAAAACGTAGTCGGAGACTTTTCCGAAGACACGTTCAAAGCCGAGGGTTAAAGAAGCGTCATACCAACGGAGGTCGGTGAGGTGGTGCTGACTTCTGATTTGTTGGGTGGTGCCGCTCGATTTGAAGGTCTTTACAACTGTGGCCGCGGCGGGTGTGAGCTGCTGGGTCTTGAAAAAATCGATGGGCAAAAACGGGATTTCTGAGAGGCTTGTTGGCTTTGCTTTCCCTAATAGGTCGACATAATGACGGTATACCGGAATGCCGGCATATTGGCGCTCAAAAGTAGCCAAAGCCTGCGCTTCAAAATCAGCTGCAGCGATTTGCTGTAGAAATTCGTACGGATCCACGGCACAAAGTTATGCTTTCAGCAGCAGCAATCGTGAATAAATCGGTAATTTTGAACAAAGAAAATTCAAAGTTGTTGGACCTATTAACATGAAAAAAACCGGCGTTCTCCTCATTCAACTCGGCACCCCAGACTCCCCTAGTGTTTCTGATGTGCGCAGCTACCTTTCCGAATTCCTCAACGACCCTCGCGTCATTGACATTCCCGCCCTATTGCGCACCATCCTTGTCAATGGCGTCATTGTGCCGTTCAGAGCACCAAAGTCTGCCAAAATTTACAAAGAACTCTGGACCCTCGGCAACGGTGAATCGCCGCTTTTGACCCATAGCCGACTGCTCAAAGAACTTCTACAAGCGCAATTCGAAGGCCAAGACGTCACTTTTGAATTGGCCATGCGCTACAAAAACCCTTCTTTAGACGTGGTACTTGAACGCATGCGCTTAGCCAACTACGATCGCATCGTTATTCTTCCGCTTTTCCCGCAATACGCATCGGCCTCTACAGGTTCGGCTATAGAAAAAGCCATGAATATCATCCGCAAATGGTGGGTCATTCCAGACATCAAAATCATTAGTCAGTTCTACGACAACGACGGCTATATCAATTCTGTAGTCGACAACGCCAGAAAATTCGACATCGCCAGCTACGACCACATCCTCTTTTCCTACCACGGCCTTCCTGAACGTCAAGTAGATAAAGTCTATGAAGGCACCGACCTCTGTCAAGACCAACCTTGCGAAACCAGCATCAATGAGCAAAACAAATTCTGCTACAAAGCTACTTGTTATGCCACCACGCGCCTCATCGCCGAGCGCTTGGGCATAAACGAAACACAATACACCGTTTGTTTTCAGTCGCGCCTGGACAAAAAATGGCTCACGCCGTTCTCAGATAAAGTCGTAGAAGAATGGGGCAAAAAAGGAGCTCAAAAACTACTCGTCTTTAGCCCAGCCTTTGTGGCAGACTGCCTTGAAACCCTTATTGAAATTGGCGACGAATACCAAGAAATCTTCGAAGAACACGGCGGCCACAAGGTTCAGCTCGTGCCTAGCTCCAATACACACCCACTTTTTGTGCAAGGACTACAACAACTCATTCAAAAAGAGCTGCACTAATTCTTGACAACAAATAATAATCGACGTACATTTGCAAACTTATTTGAAGTAACTATATATGAATCAAACAGAAAAGCTCACTTACAAAGTGAAAGACATCAGTCTTGCAGACTGGGGTCGTAAAGAAATTAAATTAGCAGAAGCCGAAATGCCAGGCCTTATGGCTTTGCGCGAAGAATACGGTGCTTCTAAGCCATTGGCAGGAGCGCGTATCGCGGGCTGTTTGCACATGACCATCCAAACTGCCGTCTTGATCGAAACACTCGTTGAGCTCGGCGCAGAAGTTACTTGGTCATCTTGCAACATCTTCTCTACCCAAGACCACGCCGCAGCAGCAATTGCAGCAGCTGGCATTCCTGTTTACGCTTGGAAAGGCATGAACGAAGAAGAATTCGATTGGTGCATCGAGCAAACGTTGTTTGCTTTTGAAGGCGGCCATGCCCTCAACATGATCCTCGACGACGGCGGTGACCTCACCAATATGGTCTTCGATCGTTTCCCGGAACTCACCAAAGACATCAAAGGTTTGTCTGAAGAAACCACAACAGGTGTTCACAGACTTTACGAGCGCAAAAAGAACGGTACACTCGTCATGCCAGCTATCAACGTCAACGACTCCGTTACCAAATCTAAATTCGACAACAAATACGGCTGTAAAGAATCATTAGTTGATGCCATTCGCCGTGCAACTGACGTCATGATGGCGGGCAAAGTAGCCATTGTTTGTGGTTATGGCGATGTTGGCAAAGGTTCTGCTGCCTCTTTACAAGGAGCTGGTGCACGCGTTATCGTTACAGAAATCGACCCAATCTGTGCGCTTCAAGCAGCAATGGATGGGTTTGAAGTTAAACCGCTTGACAAAGTCATTCACTTAGCTGACATCATCGTTACAGCAACTGGCAACAAGAGTATTGTTGTAGGTCGTCATTTCGAAGCCATGAAAGACAAATCTATCGTTTGTAACATCGGTCACTTCGACAACGAAATCGACATGGCATGGCTCAACAGCAACTACGGTGAAAGCAAAATGGAGATCAAACCACAAGTTGACCTCTACAACGTCAAAGGAAACGACATTATCGTTCTTGCCGAAGGCCGTTTGGTCAACCTCGGTTGCGCTACGGGGCACCCTTCTTTTGTAATGTCCAACAGCTTTACCAACCAAACACTTGCTCAACTCGAGCTTTGGAAGAACAGCGCCAACTACGACAACGACGTCTACACGCTTCCAAAACACCTCGACGAAAAAGTAGCTCGTCTACATTTGTCTAAAATTGGCGTAGAACTCGAAACCCTTTCTTCTGAACAAGCTGATTACATCGGCGTGGCAGTTCAAGGTCCGTTCAAACCAGAACATTACCGTTATTAAGAACGGTTGCAAATACAGAAAAAGGCGAGCCAATGGCTCGCCTTTTTTTATGATCTTATTTTTTTTTGTTGGTTAAATTCGATAGGTCATAGCGAACTGCAGCAATGGGCCGCCTAAACCAAGCTCGCCACCGATGGCAAAATTGTAGCCTACAAAATAGCGAAAACCGTAGCAAGCCCTAAATGAAACCGGGATCACTAGATCGATGTCGTTGGGGCTACTGTCTACTAAAATATCATTTTGGTAAACCCTTCTACTGCGCATGTTGCCACCAACCGCCAAACCGATGTACTGATCGAGATTTGGGTCCATGGCGCCTAAATGCATGTCTATGCGAAACTGCGGCCTTAACCGTTGTTTGTGGATAAAATAAGAATTGGTTTCATAGTTCCATTGCCCATTAAAGAATAAGGTATCGGTTTTAGCGTAGCTCACGCTAGCCATACCATACATGAGGTCTATGCCAATACTGACGTCGTCGGAGGCCATATACATAAAGCGCAAACCAGAAGGTGAAAGCCCTAGATATTGGGCATCTACCCCTTGCGGAATGCTTTCCGACAAATTCAGATTGAAGCGCATAAAATTAGGATAACCTGCGTAGGCATTCAATAAAACATTACCCCTAAAAATACCTTGAGCTTGCCCCGCAACGCAGAACAAGCTCAAGAATAGTGAAAAAATAATTTTCATTTGTTGCGTTTAAGCTTCCATCAATTTGATGAGGTTGAGCGCAGAACCCGCTTTGAACCATTCAATTTGAGAAGCGTTGTAAGTATGATTCACCATGATTTGCTCCGACGAACCATTGCCGTGCTTAATAAGTAAAGTCAGTTGTTTTTCAGGAGCGAAGTCTTGTAAATCGATGAAGTCGAAGGTGTCGTCTTCTTGGATTTTGTCGTAGTCTGCCTCGTTGGCAAAGGTAAGACCAAGCATCCCTTGTTTTTTGAGATTGGTTTCGTGGATACGTGCAAATGACTTCACGAGTACTGCGCGCACACCAAGGTGACGTGGCTCCATGGCGGCGTGTTCGCGGGAAGAACCTTCACCGTAGTTATGGTCACCAACTACAATTGAAGGTACACCTGCAGCTTTGTAAGCGCGTTGCACAGCTGGCACCTCACCGTATTCGCCTGTCAGTTGGTTCTTTACTTTGTTGGCTTCGCCGTTAAAAGCATTTTCGGCACCAATCAGCATGTTGTTAGAGATATTGTCTAGGTGGCCACGGTAACGCAACCATGGGCCTGCCATAGAGATGTGGTCTGTGGTACACTTACCTTTTGCTTTGATGAGCAAACGCGCACCGAGGATGTTTTGACCATCCCAAAGCGGGAAGTTCTCCAGCAATTGCAAGCGCTGAGAGTCTGGTGCAACAGCGATTTGAACATGGCTGCCGTCTTCAGCAGGTGCTTGATAACCGTTGTCTTCTACAGCAAAACCACGTGTTGGTAATTCGTCACCAACTGGTGCAGTGAGTTTCACTTGCTCGCCTTTGTCGTTGGTAAGGGTGTCGGTAAGTGGATTGAAACCGAGGTCACCGGCAATAGCCAAAGCAGCCACCATTTCTGGGCTGGTCACAAAAGCGTGGGTATTTGGGTTGCCATCGGCACGTTTTGAAAAGTTGCGGTTGAAAGAGTGAACGATGGTGTTTTTCTCTTGTTTTTCGGCGCCTTCGCGTGCCCACTGACCAATACATGGCCCACAAGCGTTGGTGAATACTTTAGTGCCCATTTTTTCGAAGTCAGCTAAAATACCATCGCGCTCTGCGGTATAACGCACTTGCTCAGAACCTGGATTGATACCAAATTCTGCTTTTGGCGTGATGCCTTGTGCAACTGCTTGCTTCACGATAGAAGCTGCACGTGCTAAATCTTCGTAAGAAGAGTTGGTACATGAACCAATGAGGCCCCACTCTACTTGTAAAGGCCAGCCATTTGCTGTTGCCTCTGCACGCATTTTAGATACCGGTGTACCGCGGTCTGGGGTAAATGGTCCGTTAACATGTGGTTCGAGTTCGCTTAAATTGATTTCGATGAGTTGATCGAAGTATTTTTCTGGCTCAGCGTAAACTTCGGCGTCGCCAGTGAGGTGCTCTGCGATGGCATCGGCAGCCTTAACGACTTCTTCGCGGCCTGTTGCATTGAGGTAACGGCGCATGGAGTCGTCGTAACCGAAAGTGGAGGTAGTGGCGCCAATTTCGGCACCCATATTACAAATAGTACCTTTTCCTGTACAAGACAAAGAAATAGCACCTTCGCCAAAATATTCGACGATAGCACCCGTTCCGCCTTTTACGGTAAGGATATCGGCCACTTTAAGGATGACATCTTTGGCGGAGGTCCAGCCATTGAGTTTGCCAGTGAGTTTGACACCGATGAGTTTTGGAAACTTGAGCTCCCAAGCCATACCGGCCATAACATCTACAGCGTCGGCACCACCAACACCAATAGCAACCATACCCAAACCACCTGCATTTACAGTGTGAGAGTCGGTACCGATCATCATGCCGCCTGGGAAAGCGTAGTTTTCTAACACTACTTGGTGAATGATCCCTGCTCCTGGCTTCCAAAAGCCAATGCCGTATTTATTCGAAATGGAAGACAAGAAGTTGAATACTTCATTGTTCTGATTGAGTGATTCTTGTAAGTCTTTGCTTGCACCTACTTTCGCTTGGATAAGGTGATCGGCGTGCACCGTTGAAGGAACAGCAACGCGTTTTTTACCCGCTTGCATGAATTGCAAAAGCGCCATTTGGGCAGTTGCATCTTGCATGGCAACGCGGTCTGGAGCGAAATCGACGTAGGACTTTCCGCGCTCTGAAGCAGTTGTGGCTTCTCCTTCCCAAAGGTGGGCATAAAGGATTTTTTCTGATAAAGTGAGTGGACGGCCCACTACCTTACGAGCTGCAGCAATACGAGCAGGGTAACGCTCATATACGCGTTGGATCATGTCGAGGTCAAAAACTTTCATAGTGCGATATTGTAATTTTTAATGCGCCTCAAATTTACGGATTTAAAACTATTTACACAGCAAAACTTTGGTGCATTTGCCCTTAAGATTGTATCTTTCACAACAAAAATTTCTTATGAATTGGATTTTCCAACTTTTGTTGTTAAGCTTACTCTTACCTACTGATAACATCTACCAACGCGGAAAAGCTTCTTACTACGCTGCATCCATGAATGGAAGACGAACTGCGTCAGGTGAGCGCTACTCTTCAGACAGTTTGACCGCTGCACACGCGCGCTTGCCATTTGGAACCCGCGTTCAGGTGCGCAACTTAAAAAATGACTCTGTAGTGGTTCTGCGCGTCATTGATCGTATGGCAGCCTCCAATAGTCGCATTATCGACGTGAGTTGGGCTGCAGCTAAAAAACTTAATTTTGTGCGCGACGGCTTGGCAAATGTCGAGCTGCGCTTACTAGATTCCATCCCACAAAAATGAGTAGTTCACCTCTACAAGATTTAAAAATCATTGATTTATCTACCGTACTGGCAGGCCCATCTGTTGGTACTTTTTTTGCCGAACTTGGCGCGCGTGTGATCAAAGTAGAACACCCACAACATGGCGATATCACCAATACATGGCGCTTAAAGCAAGAAAGCGATTTATCTAAGCAAAGTGCTTATTACGCAAGTGTCAACCACAAAAAAGAGTTGGTGAAATTGAACTTGGAACTTGCTGCGGATTACCGCATTTTTTTAAATGAACTCAAAGATGCGGATATCTTACTGATGAATTTCAAAAAAGGCGATGATCAAAAGCTGAAGGTCACACCTACTGAACTCTGGAAAATCAAGCCAGACCTACTCATCGGAAAAATAACGGGTTTTGGCTCAGACAACGACCGCATTGCCTACGACCTCATTTTACAAGCAGAAAGCGGCTTTATGTCGATGAATGGCACGGCAGAAAGTGGCCCAGTCAAAATGCCAGTTGCCCTGATTGACGTTCTTGCAGCACATCAGCTCAAAGAAGGTCTGCTCTTGGCACTTTTGCAACGCCAACAAGGTAAAGGTCAGCTAGTGAGTGTCTCGCTTTACGATGCTGCTATTTGCAGTTTAGCTAACCAAGCATCTAACTACTTGATGGCTCAACAAGTTCCGCAGCGCATTGGTAGTTTGCACCCCAACATTGCACCGTATGGCGAAATTTTTGAAACCCAGGATGGGCAATTGCTCACCTTCGCCATTGGCTCTGACCAACATTTCGACAAACTTGTTGCTTACCTTGGTCTGAATGAACTCGCCAAGGACCCTCGTTTTTGCTCGAATATGGAAAGGGTGAAAAACCGAGAGGTGCTTTTTAATTACATGGCAAGTGTCATTTCAATGAAAACTTGTTCTCAAATCCTTTCTTCCCTATTGGAACTCAACGTTCCAGTCGCTAAAATCAAGTCACTCGACGAAGTTTTTGCCGATCCAAAAGCACTCAGTTTGGTCAAAGAAGAACAAATCAATGGGCAAAATACCCGACGCGTTTCGCAAATTGCCTTTAAATTTGAAGCATGATCCGCAGCCCACAAACCGAAACTGAATGGACAGCCTATTTTCAATTGCGCTACGCCATTTTACGTGCACCCTGGGGCCAAGCCAAAGGCAGCGAACAAACTACGGATGAGGCCCAACATCAGCATTTCGCTTATTTTAACAACGCTAACGAGCTTCTTGGCGTTGGTCGGCTTGATCTCGTAGACCCACTCACTACACAAATTCGCTTCATGGCGGTGGCTGACCAGCAACAAGCAAAGGGTATAGGAAAAGCTCTTATGGACGAAATGGAAAGCGTTTCTAAAGAAAAAGGGATTCAAAAAATCATTTTGCACGCCCGTGAAATTGCACTGCCTTTCTATCAAAAATTAGGCTACCAACTCGATGCACCCTCCCACCTACTC
>CANHSA010000079.1 GCA_947463345.1 Flavobacteriales bacterium | reverse complement strand
TTCCGCGACAACGCAACAGTTATTCGCAAAGTTGTAGAGAACACCAACATGGCAACCGCGGGCCAAACCACCGTGAGCTTCAAGCTAGATGCCAATTACAAACTCAATGAATACCTCAGCGCTATTTTCTACTACGAGCAATTCATCAATACACCGAAAGTTTCCTTGAGTTACCCTACTGGCAACCTCAAAACAGGGGTTACCCTTCGTTTTGACCTCAACGGCCTTAAATAATGATCCGCACTGCCACAAGACACGACGTTTCGGCCATCTTTGGTTTAATTGAAGAATTGGCCTCTTTTGAAAGGGCGCCAGAACAAGTGGTCAATACACCAGCGCAATTAGAAATCGATCTTTTTGAAGACCCTATTTGTTCGGCAATCGTAGCTACAAATAGTTCAGAGGAAGTTATTGGATTTGCGCTCTACTATATTTCCTATTCAACTTGGAAAGGCCGCTGTCTTTATTTGGAAGACTTTTATGTAAAAGAGGCTGAACGCAAACAAGGATATGGGCAAGCTTTATTTGACGAAATTGTTCTCATAGCCAAAAAAATGGGTGTCAAGCGCATGGATTGGCAAGTCTTAGACTGGAACCATACCGCACTCAATTTCTACCGCCGCAACCACGCCACCCTAGACCCTGAATGGATCAATGGTCGTTTATTTTTTGAATAAAGCGCAAGTTTTGCTTGAAATAGGCATCTTTATAGGGTGAACTCTAGCGAAACGACCCCTATTTTTGAAGAAATAGTCAAAGCCTACGACGCCAGGATTTACAAACTCTGTTGGTATTTACTCAAAAACAGACCCGATGCGCAAGATTGCACGCAAGATATCTTCATTGCCATCTACCAAGGGCTACCCAACTTCAAGCAAGAAGCGAGCTTGAACACCTGGATCTACCGCATTAGCACCAACAAATGTTATGAATACCTGCGCAAAAGCCGACGCAAAAAACGCTTCGGCATTTCGGTTCCGATAGATTCATTTTTTGCTCAGACCGTTGCAGCGCCTACGCAAAACCCCGAAGAAATACAGCTCGCGGCAGAGCAATCCTTATTTTTTTGGAAAGCAGTTGAACGCTTGCCTTTACAGCAACAACTCGCCTATACCTTATCCAATGTAGAAGACTTTAGCTACAAAGAAATTGCTGCAGCACTCGACACAAGCTTGGGCGCCGTCGAATCACTGCTGTTTCGAGCCAGACGCAAGCTTGCAGAAGACTTAGCTGGTTGGCAAAAAAAGTAAGCGCAAGTTTTGCTTCAAAAAAACAACTAATACAACATGCAAAGAGAAACCCATTTTACCCAAACAGTAGCACTTCCCGAAAACTTGCGCCAACAGCTGATGGATGCTCCGCATATCGTTCAAAACCGCAAACAAGAACGCTCCATTTGGCTTTTGACTATTTGTTTCTTTCTGGCCATTAACGTTGGCTTGTACCTAGAAAATGAGAAACAACAGCAAGAAGCGACGGCAGCGAGTTATCAATACCTTACCCCAACCTATCAGTACCCATGAAAAGTATCAGGATCTTGCGTTTAGCTATTTTACTCTTAGTTTGCGTCAACCTCTTTTTGTTAGTTCAGCTTTATGGCAAGCCCAAGCACCCACCGCGCTTGAGTCAAATCGTAAAGGCAGAAGGTGCCCAAGCTCAAAAATTGGACAAAGAAATGCGCCGCCATCACCGCGTCGTTATAGGGTGGACACAACATCAAGTTGAGCTGCGTCAAAAGTTAGCGCGCACACAAACGAAAGATGCGCTAGTGCGCAGCTTATTGTTGGACCAAATTTCGCAATACCAAAGAAAGATAGATTCCATTACCATTGCGCATTTTGACCGCGTGAACCAACTCTGTACACCCGCACAAGAAAAGCACTTTCAAAAATTTCAGGCCAAAATTCTAGAACCCTTTCACCCGAAGCGCTAATGCACTATCTGTTTCTTTTCTTGTTTGCGCTCACTGGCCAGTTCTCTTTTGCCCAACAGCAAATAGCCATCAATTGGAACGGACTTGCATTTGAGCTCGACAGCACTTATCTGCTCAATGACAGCACAGCTTTGCGCATCTCGCAATTTAAATTTTATGTCCAAGGAGATCCGAAAAAAGGAGGCCCGGCTATTTATTTGGTAGATGCAGCTGAGCGCTCTAGTTGGCAATGGAAAAAACAACATGAGGTGCTTCAAATTGGCGTCAATGCTACGTTACAAACCTCAGGTGTATTCAACGGTGCACTAGACCCCATCAACGGGATGTATTGGGCCTGGAACACCGGATTCATTAGCGTTAAATGTGTTGGCGAAATCCTTGAGCTCAAAAACGGACGCTCGCAAAAATTTGAATACCATTTGGGCGCTTATCAAGCGCCTTTTGCCTGTATAGCAACAGTTATCGGAAGTGGGTCGACTTTAAATTGCGACTTACAGGCATGGTTCAGTTCCATATTGGCATCTGAAGTACACGAGTGGAATATCATGCAGCCCAGTCAAGCGAGTAAAGTACTGTTTGATCTTTTTACAGCCTCGTTTCACTATGACCAATAAAGTACTATTACTTATTTTATTGAGCGGCCTGCTCTTTTCACTTACCTTGGATAGGATAAAAACCAATCTAAAATGGCCTGCACCGATTCAAAAGAAAACAGCTTATTATTCGGAGACTAGTTTTGAATTGGGTAGAGCACTTTTTTACGATCCATTATTGTCTGTGGACAGCAGTATTTCTTGCGCATCTTGTCATTTATCCTACACTTCATTTGCACACGTAGACCACCCCACAAGCCATGGTATTGCCAATCGAATAGGTAAGCGCAATGCGCCGGGTTTATATAACCTCGCGTGGCGCCAAGACTTTCATTGGGACGGCGGCGTCCAAACCCTTACTGGACAAGCGCTCAACCCGCTCACGCATCCAGACGAAATGGGCGAAACACTCGAAAATATTTTATTGAAATTAAATCAGCATAAGAGGTATTTATCATTCTTTAAACGCATTTATAAACAAAATGTAATTGAAACCTGGATGTTATTAGATGCGCTACAGCAATTTACGCTCGCCTTGGTTTCTGACGATAGTTATTACGATAAAGTCCAACAAAACAAAGGGCATTTCTCAGTTCAACAAGCGCAAGGGCAAAAACTTTTTGAGCAATATTGCAATCGATGTCATGAGGCACCACTTTTCTTCTCCAATCGTTTTGAGTCGAACGGAATAACAATTTTGTCAAACGACTTAGGTCGTTTTGAAATAACAGGAAGTGAGTCAGATAAAGGAAAATTTCGAATACCCAGCCTTCGTAATATCACCCACACGTTCCCGTATATGCACGATGGGCGTTTGCGCAGCCTCAAAGAGGTGCTGCGCCACTATGGTCAACAACTTAAGTTAGACGACTCACAGCAAAAAGACCTCATCGCTTTTTTAAAAACCCTAACGGATAGTACTTTTCTTTCCAATCCCAGATTTCAATACCACACCTTAACACCAAAACCATGAAAAAAAGCTTCTTCACCATTGCTTTGTTTTGCGCAAGTGCACTGCAAGCCCAACTCAACCCCGCCATCACCAATTGGTTGATCAACACCAGTGGCCTGACCGGCTCACATTATGTGCAAGGCAACAGCACACCTATTTCAGATAATGTGGCGGCAAATGTTCAAGCCGTTCAGTATTCTACCAATTTTGTTTATGTCACTACAACCGGCATTCCTGCATATGTAACCGGCCCCTTCTTAGGAAACCCTTCGTTGGCAACAAGCCAAAACGCCATTTTTAAAATAGCGCTCAACCCTACTGCCAACACAGGAACGCTTTCGTCCACGACAGGAGGTAATATTGGTATTTTTATCAATGGTGTGGCCCTTTTTGATTACCGCGATGGTGTCGCTTGGAACGCGCAAACCAACTCGCTTTGCGGCGGCCCAGGCAACCCGCCATGTCCGGGAGGTCCAAATGCCAATATGCCTTGGAACCGAGATGCAGTTCCTGCAGAAAAACCAGGTTTTGATTGCTCAAAAGGGCATCCTGCTATGGGCAACTATCATCACCACCAAAATCCAAGTGCTTTTAAACTCGACCTACAAGTCATTTCAAGCATCTGTGACATTTACGATGCCGATGGCTTGTATGTCATTGACTCATTGCAGCATTCGTCACTCATTGGTTTTGCGTATGACGGCTTTCCTATATACGGAGCGTATGGTTACAAAAATGCGGACGGCACAGGCGGGATTGCGCGCATTGAGTCGGGTTATCAATTGCGCAATATAAGCGTGCGCACCCATTGGGCCGACGGAACTGACGTTGCCGACGGACCTCCCGTCTCTACCACCTATCCGCTCGGATATTTTAGAGAAGATTACGAATTCATCAGCCATCCGGGCCAACAAGCATATTTGGACGCCAGTAATGGCAGATTTTGCGTCACGCCAGAATACCCAAATGGAACCTATTGTTATTTTGCAACCGTTGATGCCAACTGGAATTCAGCGTACCCGTATGTTGTGGGACCTAAATACCATGGCGTAGTGACGGGCTCAAAAGTGACGAGCATTACAGAACCAGTTACCACCTACACCTCAGACGCTGGGTTACAAGAACTCGATGCAGCGGATTGGAAAGTGTGGCCTAACCCTAGTCATGAAGTGGCAATGGTTCAAGTCAATGGCCTCACAACACAATCTCGAAAAGTAACGCTATATGACCAACAAGGCAGGCTTATTGCCCAAAAAACACTGTCGCAAGGAAGCACAATTGTTTATTTTGAGATCGATACACTCTATCAAGGACTTTACCTTGTTCGCGTAGAGGGCGACGCCCAAGCTAAAACGCTAGTTGTTCGTTAAGTTGAAATACCCTCAGACCGATATTCACAAAAAATAGGGCAATATTCAGCCAATCGGACAAGATGTTCATTTGACACTTACGGCTATTTAAATTCGCTGTAAGTTTAATATGAAATAAGGAGAGAAACAGGTAACTTCTTTTGCATAGCAGTTGACAGGCTGCTTGGAGAGGCAGTTTCATTTTCTAGTTTGATAAGAGTTTAATAGTTTTTGTCAACGTCCGAAAGGAATGTGCATCAGAAGTTCCTGTCCTTATTACTAAAATGCACCACTCAGACAGTTTTGTCTACTACTAGGAAAAGGGCTGATTCTTCAGTCCTTTTTTTTCATTTATAGCATACAGCAATGGTCGGCTAGGCGCTGCATCATTACTGAAATTAGCTACTTGCAATTCTAAAATATATGATCCGTCTTGCACCTCATTGGGTACAAAAACCAATTCGGTAATTGTTCTGTCGCCAATTGGCGCCTCCGGAACTTTCCAAAAGGCATGGTGAAACGCCAATACGCCAGCATCTTCTTCTCTATCGACCGATGGTGTATCGACCAAAAAATGCTTGACCTCTAATTGATCTAATAAATCAACTACGCCCACATCAAAATAGGTTGGATTCGTACCTGAATAATTTGCGCTTTTTTTCTCTAAATGATTCGGTAGCGTTCGTATGATGATCGCTTCCGTATAACTATTGGACAATAAGGATTCAAGTTGGTCGGCAAAAACGACATGGTCACCGTTTGTGAGCACGCGTGGCGTCACGCTGAGAAGAGTTGCGCGGTAAAAATACTGCTGAATGGCGCGGTTAACCGGATAGATTTCTTGACTGATATGACCGTGCGCTTCGGTATGCGTTCCGTGGCCGTGCGGGTTAAAGTAAATATCCCGAAAATTGACGGCACCACCCTCGGCCACACTCCCAACAAAACCATTTGCCCTAACGGGTTCCATGCGCGGTGCGTCTACATACCACGCTCTTGGGTTCTCGGGTGTAGCGCTCAAAGGCAAAGAAAGGTCGATTGCTGCGCTTGTATTGATAAATTGCTGAGGGTCGAGGTAAAAAATCATGGAGTAAAAATAGTGCTTTTCGTATCTTTGCAACTATGGAAGCACAAAAAGACCGCCTTAAAGACCTCATTTCACACGCTAAAGAGTACGGATTTGTATTCCCGTCATCAGAAATCTACGACGGGCTCGCCGCCACCTACGACTACGGTCAGTTGGGTGCAGAACTCAAAAACAACATCAAAACCTATTGGTGGAAATCCATGGTGCAGTTACATGAAAACATCGTGGGCCTAGACTCCGCCATTTTCATGCACCCAACAACCTGGAAAGCTTCGGGCCACGTCGATGCTTTCAACGACCCCTTAATTGACAACAAAGACTCCAAAAAACGCTACCGCGCCGATGTACTATTAGAAGACCACATCGAAAAGATCCGTCAAAAGATCGAAAAAGAAGTCGAAAAAGGACTCAAGCGCTTTGGCGATGCTTTTGATGCTGCACAGTTTAGAGCTACCAACCCTAATGTGTTGCGCAATCAAGAGAAAATTGAACAAATAGAAGAGCGCATGAAAAGCGCACTCGAACAAAACGACCTCGAAGGTGTGCGCCAGCTCATCATCGACCTCGAAATCGTCTGCCCTATTTCTGGTTCTAAAAACTGGACCGAAGTTCGCCAGTTTAACCTCATGTTCTCTACAGAACTAGGTTCAGTAGCCGGAGACGCCAGCACCATTTATTTGCGTCCAGAAACCGCGCAAGGTATCTTCGTCAACTTCTTGAATGTCCAGAAATCTGGCCGCATGAAAATACCCTTTGGTATTGCCCAAATTGGCAAGGCCTTCCGTAACGAAATTGTAGCACGCCAGTTTATCTTCCGCATGCGCGAGTTTGAACAAATGGAAATGCAATTTTTTGTGCGCCCAGGCGAAGAAATGAAATGGTACGATTACTGGAAAAACATGCGCGCCAAATGGCACCAAAATTTGGGCTTGGGCGCAGACCGCTACCGTTTCCACGACCACCTCAAACTCGCCCATTACGCCAACGCCGCCTGCGACATCGAATACAACTTCCCGATGGGCTTCAAAGAACTCGAAGGCATTCACTCCCGCACCGACTTCGACCTCAAGCAACACGAACAATTTTCTGGTAAAAAACTCCAGTTTTTTGACCCTGAAATGAATCAAAGCTATGTTCCTTTTGTTGTTGAAACCTCTGTGGGCCTTGACCGCATGTTCTTAGCGGTCTTGAGTGCAGCGTATCAAGAAGAAACTCTAGAAGATGGTTCTGAGCGCGTGGTACTCAAAATTCCAGCGGTGCTTGCTCCTTACAAAGCAGCCATTTTGCCTTTGATCAAAAAAGACGGCTTGCCAGAAAAAGCACGTGAAATCATGGCGCAATTACAACTAGAATACAGCGTACAATACGACGAAAAAGATTCTATTGGCAAGCGCTACCGTCGCCAAGACGCCATCGGAACGCCGTTTTCAATTACTGTAGATCACCAAACTTTAGAAGACAACACCGTTACCATCCGCGACCGCGACACCATGACCCAAGAGCGCATTGCGATCGCTGCACTCGAAAACGTCATTGCCGACAAAGCCAGTTGGAAACGCGTGCTCTCAGACCTGATTTCGTGAGCTATAAAATAATCTTCTTTTGTTTGTTGTGCCTAACGACGGCAACTCCAAACGCGCAATTTATTCTGAATCAAGACGGCGAAGCCTTTAGCGCAGTTCCTTTTTTCAATGCCGAACTCATTGCGGCGCAACACATCAAGACAATCGATGGTTTTTATACCTACAAAAAAGGGAATGAAGCTTTTAAACCAAGCCCAGATACCTTCCGCTACCGCTTTAACGCTGTGGGTCAGCTGATCGCAAGCATGGAAGTGCTCCACAAAGGCACTGCCAAAGACAGCATTTTTCATCATTATGCCTATAATCCAGATGGGCAACTGAGCATGCACCGCTTCTCGGCATATGGTGGCGCGCTTTCTGAACACTATTCCTACGATTCGCTCGAACGCTTGGTGAGCGTGGCCCTATACCGCGACATTTACGACCATAAAAAAGATACGTTAGTCTCTTCGGTAAAGATGCGTACCGAAACACTCCGCTACCATAAAGATCAAGCGGCAGATTACACGCGCTTCAACAACTACCAAAGACCTTACTTAGAGGTTGGCAACACTTTTGATGCGCAGCATTTTTTAAGCAGTAAAACAGCCTATTATCGGATTTCTCAAACAAGTGAAACTACCCAATATACTTACAATCAAACAGGTTTATTAGCAACTAAAGCCATTTTTATGGACAGCACAAAGGTTGCCAAAGAAGAATGGCGCTACCGCTACGATCAATGGGGTAATCTCATTGAGATGCATAAATATGAAAACGGCACATTTATGCACGATTACCAAATTGTTTATGACTATAAAACCGGATTTCTTGGGTCCTTCATTAAGAAAGATGTAACAAACGATCAAATGAGTATTTTGCGCTTTACAACATATACTTACTACCCAAAACCTTAAAAGAGGCTGTTATTTATTTCTTAAAATCCTAATTTTTAAGAACTTTGGCACAAAATTTAGGCAAGCCAAACAAAATCAAAAATATGAGAAAACTTTACGCACTTCTTCTCTTCGCGCTTACACTTACAAATATTTCAGCGCAGCACGTCAATTACAATTCATCCAAATGGTTTTGGGGCCTCAATTACGGAGGCACTTGGCACAGTACCGACCTCGACTACGAGCGCTACAACGGTTGGGGGCTTACGCTAGGTCGCTCTTATAACTACGACTACGGTCGAGGTTTATCTTTTGATATTCGCGGTCGTTTCTTGTCTGGGCAATGGTATGGCCAAACAGATGCCTTTACTCAACTCGATATCAATGCCAATCCAGCACTCAGCCCCTATTTCAACACCAATCCTACTTACGTACACAATTTTCGTTCAGATATTCGCGAGCTTAATTTAGAGCTCGTTTTACATGCAGGTCGCTTGCGCGAGCGCACCGGTTTTGATCCTTATGTTTTTGGAGGCGTTGGCCTTACTTGGCAACAAACCTGGGCCGATGCTCTTGACACCTTAGGCACTTATGATTACGGCAGCCTAGAC
>CANHSA010000078.1 GCA_947463345.1 Flavobacteriales bacterium | reverse complement strand
GCTCCTTTACCTTCTTTACTAATGAGCTCCATGGCCTTGTGAAGCTGCGGGCCGCAATCGCAACGGCAGCTACCGAAGATATCGCCTGTGAGGCAAGAGGAATGCACGCGCACCAGCACCGCTTCGTCTTCGGACCAGGTGCCTTTGGTAAGTACTAAATGGTCTTGATCGGTGCTTTCGTCTTTAAAGGCGCGCAACTGAAAATCGCCATAAACTGTCGGCATTTCAACTTGGACTTGTTCCACGATGAGTGATTCATGGGCAATGCGGTATTTAATGAGATCGGCGATGCTAATGATTTTTAAATCAAATTTCTTGGCGATTTCTAATAGTTGTGGAAGGCGTGCCATAGAGCCGTCTTCGTTCAAAATCTCGACAATAATACCCGCTTCTTCAAAGCCAGCGAGTCTGGATAAATCTACGGCAGCTTCGGTGTGCCCAGCACGGCGCAGTACGCCACCATTTCTGGCGCGTAGAGGAAAGATGTGACCTGGTTTGCCGAGTTCTTCTGGTCGAATTTTCGGGTCGATCATGGCCAAAATAGTTTGGGAACGGTCGCTGGCAGAAATACCTGTGGTGCAGCCGTGGCCAATGAGGTCCACGCTGATGGTAAATGGGGTTTCATAAGCCGCAGAGTTGTTGCGCACCATGAGTTCTAAGCCAAGTTGGTCACAACGCTCTTCGCTGATTGGCGCACAAATAAGACCGCGTCCATGCGTAGCCATAAAGTTGATGAGCTCAGGAGTTGCATTGCGTGCCGCTGTCAGAAAATCGCCTTCGTTTTCGCGGTCTTCGTCGTCGACTACAATAACAACGCGGCCTTGCTGAATTTCGTAAATGGCTTCTTCTATGGTATGGAGTGTTTGTGACATAATTAGCTTTTGCTTACGCTTTTGGAATATGGGTTAAGGTAGAGAGTAGGAAGTGCCAGAATTTTTGAACGGATGAAATTTGCACGCATTCGTCTGGGGAGTGTGCAGCGCGTATATTTGGCCCGAAGGATATCATGTCAACGCCAGGTAGTTTTTCGCTGAGTAAACCACATTCGAGGCCAGCATGGCAAGCTTTTACTTTGGGTTCAGCTTGGAATGTTTCCTGGTAGTGTTGCTTCATGATGTGAAGTATGGCCGAACTTGAATTGGGCTTCCAGCCGGGGTAGTCGCCGCTTTGTTCAACGGTAACACCCATGTTTTCAAAGGCACAGCGTACGGTTAAACTTACTTCTCTTTTGGTGCTTTCTACGGAACTTCTTTGTAAAGATTGTGTTGTAAAGCTGCCGTTTTGAATCACGACACGTGCCAAAGAAGAGGATGCTTCAACTAATCCTTCGATGTCAGGGCTCATGCGGTAAACACCGTTGTGTACACCACAAAGTGTGGCTACCATTTGCTTGAAGACCCCAGCTGGGACCGCTTTTAAAGTAGCTGTTGCTTCTTCAACTTCCAAAGCAAAATGAGGTTCAATGAGTTGGTATTCGTCTTGAAGCGTTTGCTTGAAATGAGCCACAATAGATTTTAGTTCAGTTGCATTTTGTACGGCAACTTGAGCTGTGGCTTCACGCGGAATGGCATTACGCAAACTACCGCCATCAAAAGTGAGTAGTTGTACATCCATTTGCTGAGAGATTTCCCATAGCAAACGCGCTAGCCATTTGTTGGCATTGCCGCGACCTTTGTCGATGTCCATGCCTGAATGCCCGCCGAGTAGGCCGCTCATTTGAATGCTATACGTGGTATAACCTGCATGAATAGCAGTTTCTTCGTAATTATAGAACGTATTGGTGTCGATTCCACCTGCACAACCAACAGAAAGTTCGTCGTCGTCTTCGGTGTCGAGGTTCAATAGGATGGTGCCGCTTAAAAGCGATGCGTCCATTTCTTTGGCGCCGGTCATGCCGGTTTCTTCATCGATTGTAAAAAAAGCTTCGAGCGCGGGGTGTGAGATGTCTGTGCTTGCAAGCAGCGCCATGATGGCAGCTACACCGATACCGTTATCTGCGCCAAGGGTAGTGCCCTTCGCACGGATCCAGTCGCCATCTTGGAACATTTCGATGCCTTGCTGGTCAAAATCAAAAACCGTGTTGGCGTTTTTCTGGTGCACCATATCGAGGTGGCTCTGAAGAATAACAGTTTGACGGTCCTCCATTCCGGCTGTTGCCGCCTTTTTAATGATGACGTTGCCGATGGCGTCGCGCTGCGTGTCTAGGCCAAGCGCATGGCCAAAGTTGAGCATAAATGCGATGACGCGTTCTTCTTTTTTTGAAGGCCTTGGTACCGCGTTGAGTGCGGCGAAATGTTGCCACAGGGCTTTTGGTTCAATATTGCTGAAATCCATTATTAAGGAAATTTGGGGTATTGTTGAAAATCAGGGTCGCGCTTTTCTAAAAAGGCGTGTTTGCCTTCTTGGGCTTCTTCTGTAAGGTAATAGAGTAGGGTAGCATCGCCTGCGAGCTCCATGAGGCCGTGTTGGCCGTCTAGTTCGGCGTTCATGGCGCGTTTGATCATGCGAATAGCTAGTGGGCTTCTTTTCATGATGGTTTGGCACCATTCTACAACGGTGTCCTCGAGTTGGTCTAAAGGAACTACTTTATTGACCATGCCCATTTTTTCAGCTTCTTCTGCTGTATATTGGTTGCACAAAAACCAAATTTCGCGGGCCTTTTTTTGGCCAACGTGGCGCGCTAGGTAAGAAGAACCAAAGCCGCCATCGAAACTACCCACTTTAGGGCCAGTTTGGCCAAAACGTGCGTTTTCAGAAGCAATGGTGAGGTCGCAAACCACATGTAATACGTGCCCGCCGCCAATAGCATAACCGTTCACCATTGCGATGACTGGTTTAGGCAAGGAGCGAATGGCTTTATGGATATCCAAAACATTGAGCCTTGGAACGCCGTTTTCTGAAATGTAGCCACCAATTCCTTTTACGTTTTGGTCGCCACCAGAACAAAATGCTTTATCGCCTTGGCCAGTTAGAACCACAACATTGATGTCTGGGTTCTCGCGGCAAATAGCAAGCGCCTCGAGCATTTCAAAGTTTGTTTCAGGTCTGAATGCGTTGTAAACCTGCGGTCGATTGATGGTGATTTTTGCAATTCCTTCGAAAAATTCAAATTTAATGTCTTTGTAATTTTTCAGACTTTGCCAATTTCTTTGAGACATGAGCTAATTTTTGTGATCTGAATACAAAGATAGAACATCCCAAACGACCGAAAGGTTTATTTGGTTAGAAATTCTATCCAATTCGCAAAGAAGTCATGCTGAGGCTGCCTGCCAAAAGCGCATCATTAAATAATTGGATTTCATCTGCGGCATTACTGAGCCCCAAACTATAAATAAGTGGAATGTAGTGGTCGATTGTCGGTACAGCCATTTTTAAAGCAGCTGGCGCATTGGTTAGGTCGATAAGGGCTTTGAAATTTCGCGTGTTGATTTGATCATTGACAAACTTTCTGCTTTCTTTTGCCCAGTCGTAGCCATAGCCGATTTCGTTGATGCGGCTGAAGTCAACAGCGCGCAAGTTATGGACAATATTCCCTGAACCAATAATCAGTACGCCGCGCTCTCGAAGTGTTTGGAGCTGTGTTGCGAGCTCAAAATGTTGTTCAAGTGAAAGCTGGTAGTCAATGGAGAACTGCACGACAGGAATCTTTGCGTCAGGATACAAATGCTTGAGTACTGTCCAGGTACCGTGGTCTAAGCCCCACTCATGATCTTCGTGAATGAGGGTTGATGTGATCAGGTTTCTGATATCGCTAGCCAGTTCAGGTGAGCCGGGCGCTGGGTATTGTTGCTCAAACAAAGCCTTCGGAAAACCTCCAAAATCGTGGATGGTTCTGGGGTGTTGCATCGCGGTAACGGCTGTTCCTTTCGTGAGCCAATGCGCCGAGACAACTAAAATAGCTTGTATTTCAGGTAGCGTTTGGGCGATATTTCTGAAGCCGGCTACAAATTGGTTTTCCTCAATGGCGTTCATCGGATTGCCATGCCCAATAAAAAGTACGGGGATAGGTTTGGTTTTTTGTAATTGCGAACTCCAATTGGAAAGTTGTTTCAAGGATGTCATGGTAAAGCCTAAAGTGCTTAATGTCAGTAAGGAAGTAAATTCTCTTCGCTTCATTTTTCAAAGTTAGGGTTCTTTTTTGTCTGGGAAATTGATATAGGTTAAGCATTCGCGTGCAACTTTTTTTCAAAACCGTCCGTCAATTTACTGATGCCCTTTTGGGAAACCCTTATTACTTTAGCCACATGAAACAGATCTACTTGTATTAACCTAAACCGGGCCTTGGCCCATTAAAAATGCAAGTCGTATGAGTAATTATTTGGGTGCCCGCATTCGCGTGGCTTTTGTAGAATCTGATGTCATTTTTAGAACAGGCTTGCGTGCCTTATTAGAGCCGCGCAGCGATTTTGAATGGGTAGGTGAGGCCCAAAGTCTCAGTGACTTTCGAGCCCGTTACACCGGGGTTGGCATTCAAGTCATCATGATCGACGCCGATCTTTTACAAGATTTAGATCAAGTCTATATCAATTTCTGGATGTCTGCCTGGCCCAATGCCAAGTTCTTGTTGTTGGTTCCTAATTTCAAATCGGCAATGGTGCCGCTCTTTTTAAAGTGGGGCTTTCATGGGGTGGTCAATAAATGGAACATGCACGAAGAAGCCGTCACTGCCTTTCGCCAGGTACTTTTTCAAAATTCCTATTTGCATCCCAATACCAAGCGCATGCTAGATGCCGAGCGCCGCACCATTCGCACCTTAGAGCGCATTACCGCGCGTGAAATCGATGTTATTCGAGGCATTTGTCAAGAAAAAACCTGTCGAGAAATTGCCCACGACCTCCAAATTTCGCCACGCACCGTCGAAACCCACAAAATGCGCATTATTGAAAAACTCGACGTGCGCAACACCGCCGGCATCATTGTGCACGCCGTGCGCTTGGGTATTATTCCTTAAATGCTTAGGAGTAATAAATAAAACTAGCGAATTTCAATCTCGTCCAAAAACAGCCATGGCGTGTTGCCCGCGCCAGGCTGTCCGCTCGGAATTTTAGAAATACCGTAAATGTTCACATGTATTTGCTTTACATTTTTGTCTTTAACTGTAATTTCAATTGTTTCACTAGTACTGTATCCATCTGCAATTCCATTTCCGCAGCCAAATTTGTTTAAGGCGATGTTATAGGTTTGCGCAGCCCAAATCCAACTATTCGGATCGTGGAGTGTATGGATCCTGATTTCTTTGACCTTGATGGGTTTATCAAAAACAATATCAAAAGACACGCTGTCGCTTTCAAAACCCAGCCATTCGTTGCCTTTCCAAGGGCGGGCACCGAGTTGGCCATCGACAATAGTGAGCGATCCGTTGTCGTATTTTGGACTCGGCGGCGTTTGAAAAACAATTTGCGCACCCAATGCTTTGTGCTGGATCACTTCTAGTTGTTTAGGTGCGATCCCTGAACCTTGTTCAATTTTCAGACCAACGACTTTTGTTTTCTTTTTTGCTGGAGAAATATTGTTGAGCACCTCTGGTTGTTTATCTAATCCTTTGGCGGGTACCTTTTGAATTTCAATACCGCCGTTTTTACCGCGCATTGTTTTGATCTCGGGTTTGAGCGCCGCTTTGGAGAAGTTGACTTTTTGGTTGTTTAAAAAAGAAAAGTGAAACTGCACCAACGTCGAAAGGAATTGGTCATAAGGCAATTTGGTTTCAGACCAAAGTGCGGTACTGAGGGCAATGGCGCGCGGGTAGGTCATGTATTCCAATTGTGCCATATCTGGGATGTATTCGGTCCAGAGGTTGCCTTGCGCGCCCAAAACGTAAGCCGCCGAAGCGACGTCCATGTCGGACGGAATCGGATTGAATTCATATACGCGATCTAAGGGTGTGTAACCTCCAATAGCCAACGGTTCGTCGGCGCCGCGACCTTGGTAGTGATCAA
Organism: Flavobacteriales bacterium; assembly: GCA_947463345.1. Lineage (GTDB taxonomy): Bacteria > Bacteroidota > Bacteroidia > Flavobacteriales_D > Crocinitomicaceae > UBA952. The sequence goes on along the minus strand of CANHSA010000078.1, from coordinate 3,234 downwards.
AATAGCAATGAGAACCCGGGCACATCACGACGTAGTGGCCTTGCGCTGCAGCGGCTTTTCCGCCCTCATAGCCGCGCCAAGACATCACAGTTGCATTTGGCGAAAGCCCGCCCTCGAGAATTTCATCCCAGCCAATGAGTTTTTTGCCATTTTGAGTCAAAAAGGCGTCCATGCGCCCAATGAAATAGCTTTGTAGTTCGTGTTCGTCGTGTAGGCCGTTTGCCTTAATGACCGCCTGACAATTCGGACATTCTTTCCATCTTGTTTTTGGTGCTTCATCTCCTCCCACGTGTATGTATGCACCCGGAAAAAGCGGTAAAACTTCTTTTAAAACATCTTGCAAAAACAAGATGCTTTCTTCTTTAGCGCAAAAAATATCGTCAAAGATGCCCCAAAGGCCTTCGACGCCTTGTGCTTGACCTGTGCAGGAGTATTGTGGGTAAGCGGCAAGCGCAGCTCTGGCGTGGCCAGGCATTTCAATTTCCGGAACTACATTAATGAAACGTGCGCCTGCATAATTCACGATGTCCTTGACCTCTTCTTGGGTATAAAAGCCACCGTAGCGCGTTTTGTTGTAGGTGCGCGGCTGGGTGGTGTAATGGTTTTCCACTGTGGAGTCGCGCCAAGCGCCTACTTGTGTTAAAAGTGGATATTTTTTAATTTCAATGCGCCATCCTTGGTCGTCGGTGAGGTGCCAATGCAAGGTGTTGAATTTGTAATAAGCCATGAGGTCAATAAAGCGCTTGACTTCATTGACCGTGAAAAAATGCCTAGACACATCGAGGTGCAGGCCGCGCCATTGAAATTCGGGGTAGTCTTTGACGAAGCATTTGGGAAAACTCAATTGGCCATCTTGCTGCGTGCTCAATTGCAACAATGAAACCCAAGCATAAAAACAAGAGGCTTCGCTTGAATAGGAAATAGTGATGCGGTCGGCAATATTGATGCTGTAAGAATCTTGCTTCACATTAGTGAGCTTTTTGAACTGCACCATTGGGTTTTGGACAAATGGTGACACTTGGATATTATTGGCCCAAAGCGCATAATCTGTGAAAGCAGCTTTTAAATCAGGGGTTATTTCGGACGGATCGATGAGCAAAGTTCCGCTGCAAACAAACTGACCGTTAGTGGGTTGGTATACAGCCGGAGTGGGTAAGATCGGACAAACTTGTGCCGTAGCTAGCAACGAAAAAAGTCCAAATGCGAGGAAGAAACTAAATTTTAACATGCCCTAAAATTAATGAATTCAAACAGATGACTAACTTTGTACAAAGTTCATTCATGAAAGTATACAACAATATCCTCGAAACCATCGGTAACACACCATTGGTGCGCATCAACAAACTCACCAAAAGCCTTCCAGCTCAGGTGTTGGCAAAGGTAGAAACCACCAACCCGGGCAACTCCGTCAAGGACCGCATGGCTGTCAAGATGATCGAAGACGCCGAAAAAGCAGGCATTTTAAAGCCAGGAGGCACCGTCATTGAAGGAACCTCAGGTAATACCGGTATGGGTTTGGCGTTGGCTTGCATCATCAAAGGATACAAACTTATTTGTGTACTCAATGACAAACAATCCAAAGAAAAAATGGACATTTTGCGCGCTGTTGGCGCTGAAGTCGTGGTTTGCCCTACGGCTGTTGAACCCACAGACCCACGTTCTTACTATTCGGTTTCACGCCGTTTAGCGACCGAAATTCCGAATTCTTGGTATGTGAATCAATACGACAACCTTTCGAACAGAACAGCGCACTACGAGCAAACAGGCCCCGAAATTTGGGAACAAACCGAAGGTAAAATCACGCATTTTGTAGTGGGTGTGGGCACAGGCGGTACCATTTCAGGTGTAGGTCAGTACCTCAAAGAAAAAAATCCAAATATTCAAATTTGGGGTATCGATACTTACGGTTCTGTTTTTAAGAAATACAAAGAAACAGGCATCTTCGATGAAAACGAGATTTACCCATACATCACAGAAGGCATCGGCGAAGACATTTTACCTGCCAACGTAGATTTCGATGTCATTGACCATTTCGAAAAAGTGACTGACCGCGATGCAGCTGTCTATACCCGCAGACTCGCTCGCGAAGAAGGTATTTTTGTCGGAAACTCCGCAGGTGCAGCCATCAAAGGGCTCTTGCAAATGGGTGCCAAACTCACCAAAGACGATGTAGTAGTTGTTTTGTTCCACGACCACGGTAGCCGTTATGTTGGTAAAATCTTCAACGACGAATGGATGCGCGAACGCGGTTTCCTCGAAGAAAACCTCCTGACCGCTGGCGATTTAGTTGCCAAACACGGCAACAAACCATTGGTTTCTCTTTACGCCGAAGAACTCGTTTCTCATGCCATTGCTAAAATGCGCAATTTCGATATTTCTCAAATTCCTGTCATGAAAGACGGTCAATACGTTGGTTCTATCGACGACAGCCATTTATATCAAGTGCTCATCGACAACCCAGCCTTGCGCGATGCTCCAATTTCTTCCTTGATGTCGGCTGCTTTCCCTGTAGTGCATGCGAATACTCCCGTTGAAGAACTCTGCAAATTGATCTCTAAGCAAGTTCCTGCGGTGTTGGTTGCCTTAGATAACGGCAAGCACCATATTGTGTCGCGTTACGACGTCATTGCTGCAATGGCCTAGGCGCATGCGTATTGTTTCTTTGGTTCCGTCTTTAACCGAATACCTCTGGTCCTTGGGTCTAGAGCATGAGGTCGTCGGGATCACTAAGTTTTGTATTCATCCAAAAGAATGGTGGCAGCGCAAAACACGGGTAGGGGGTACCAAGAAGGTTAACTTTGAAACCATTGACGCGCTTCAACCAACCCTCATTATTGCCAACAAGGAAGAAAACACCAAAGAAGACATCGAGCAGTTGCAGCTGCGCTACACTGTTTTAGTTACGGACATCAATTCCCTTGAAGAAGCATACCACTTTTTACTTGAAATTGGTCAAAAAGTGCAGCGTGAAGAAAAATCAATTTCGCTCGTAAGTCAAATTCAAAACAATTTTCAGAGCGTAGGCAATATAGGGCAGGGCACCACTTTTCTTTATTTCATATGGAAAGACCCTTATTTTGTTGTGGGGCCGCAAACTTACATTCATGCTTTATTGACCCATTTTGGCTTGGTTAACTTTTGTGAAATCGAGCGCTATCCTGATTTAGATCAAGTACTCGCCAACAAGGCTAAGCTTTCCAGTAAACCAGATTTCTCCCCAGATTACATTTTCTT
>CANHSA010000077.1 GCA_947463345.1 Flavobacteriales bacterium | reverse complement strand
CAACAGCTGTTTTTGTGCACCAACGGCTTTGCCCAAGCATTCTTTCCAACTGAATTGCGTCCAGCTCGCGCTCAGGTCTTGCTCACCAAACCACTAGCACACCACATCAAAGGTACTTTTCACAGCGATCGCGGCTACTACTACTTTAGAGATATTGGTGAACGAATTCTCCTTGGCGGAGGCCGAAACCTCGACTTCGAAGCAGAAACTACCACCGCATTTGAACAAAACGAACGCATCAGAGCAGCTTTGATCGCCAAACTAAGCCATGAGATTCTGCCTGGGCAAGCATTTGAAATTGAACAAGAATGGTCTGGGATCATGTGTGTGGGCGACGAAAAGAAACCAATTATTCGTTCGCTGAACAAAAACGTGCACGCAGGTGTTCGAATGGGAGGCATGGGCATTGCAATTGGCTCCGCGGTAGGAGACGCCCTGAGTAAAATGGTATAAAATGAAGCAAGAAAAACAGGCTAAAGAAGAATTTGTCAATCCGATTGACCCGGACAAAATTGCTGAAAACCCGCACCTTTTACCCTATGCGCACACCGTAGGTGGCGCAGTCATCAAGCCCGAAGACACCGGCAAGCTCAAAGGCCGCGCGCTTAGTGCCATGAACCAACAGACCGACATGCAGCTGTCTCAAATCTATGAGCAAATGCAATTATTAGCGGCACAGGCTCAAAAAATCCAAACACGCAAGTCAATTTCTGACTACATCTATCAAACAGAATTGCGTTTTGAACCCCTCATCAATCACAGCTACCACCTCTATAGAAAAGCCGACCTCAAACTGATGCTATCGCTTATTGGTCCGAACGCTTGGGGTAAATCAGGAGCCGAACTCACCTTTTTAGCGAGTGTAAAGTTATTGGCTGATCATACTTGGGAAGTCATTGACCAAAATCCAGACTTCGATTTTAACGGATAAACATCCAATCATTCTCGCTAGACTTCTCAGCTACAAACCGATAGCCTAATTCTGTGAACGCTTGAATGGCTTTAGGATCTGTAATGCCATTTGTGGCGCACCACCTTGCCATGGTGCCGCGCGCTTGCTTCGAAAAGACCGATACCGCTTTGAGTTGGCCACTTTTCTCTTCAAAAAAATGAGGTGTCACCATGTGCAAACGCAACTTTGGAGACTGAATAAGGTCGCTGTATTCCGAACTCGCTAAATTCAATAAGTACTCTTCTTTGGCCAAGGCCTTCAGCAAATAATTTTCAACTTTGAGACGCCAAAATTCGTAGAGTGATCGGCCATCAGGAGCCACCCCGCGCTGGGCCATTTCCAAGCGATAGATTTCGATTTGATCCAATGGTTTCAAAACACCATAAATTCCTGATAAAATCAACAAGTTATTTTGGAGATAGGCCAATTCTACATCGGAACACGCAGCGGCGTCCAGCGCTTTAAATGCTTCTCCGATATAGGCAAACAAGGCTGGACTGGCATGCACAAGGTTCTTCTTTGAACCCCAATTTTGAATGAGTTGATGGGTTTCTTGAGCTTTAAGCTCAGAAAGTTTCATGTGCTTACTCAAATCCTGTACCGACCATGCTTTTAATTGCTGCATCAAGACCTTCGCCTCTTTCAGAAAAACGGGCGTGCCATTGGAAAGCACCTGATGAGAGCGCATGAGCTTCGCTGGGGATAAAATGAGTTTCATTCGCTGTAAAATTACTCGTAAAGTCTAAAATTCAGATAATTTTTCATAAATTCAGCACGCTAAACTCAAAACTACCTGAAATGAAACTGCTCTCACTTTTTGGCGCTCTCCTACTCTGCGCACATTTTTTTGCACAAGAAGCAACGTTTTATGGCTACATCAGCCCTACAACCGCAACCCTAGTGCCTGCTCCAAACCAAGCTGATCCTAAAAAAGACATCGTTATTCCGAATTTCAAAGGTCGCGAACTTCCAGTTCAGTTAGGGACAAATGCGCACCAGCCTGACTGGGTTTGGCAACAACACCAAAACACCCAGAAAACAACCTCTGCAAGCCTATTGTGGCAAGTTCAAGGAATTGGAAATGGCATTTCTCCTCCAGATCCTTCCGGCGAAGCCGATTCAACCGTCTATATTCAAGGAACCAACGCAGGCAGCGGAGGTTCTTACAAAATTTTCAATAAAACCAGTGGTGCAGCGGTGAGCGGCACACTTGTAATGGCTACCACCCTAGGTAGCCCAACCGTTACAGGCCTCGGAGACCCCATTATTCTTTATTACAAAAATGCCAAACGTTGGATCATTACCCAATTTTCTACACAAGCACAAAAGAAATTATTGGTTTATGTCTCCCAAACCAGCAACCCGCAAGGCGCTTATCATTTCTACCAATTTACTTGCCCTAATTTCCCTGATTATCCGAAATGGAGCATTTCTGAGACATCAGACGCTTTGCTCGCTTCTACCAACGAAGGAGGTCCGCCACGCGTTTACGCCATGAAGCTCAGTGCACTCATTTCAGGTGCCAGCTCGCCATTTATCGGCATGGCCATTGGCTACTCGCTCAATGGCTTTGGTTTTCAATCCATTACACCTGTAGACCTCGAAGGTGATTTAGCTGCTCCAGCAGGGCAAAAACCACTTTTTGTGCGCCACCGCGACGACGAAAAACACTCCAATGGCTCGCCGGACAGCCCTACCAACGACTGGATCGAAATCTGGGAAATGACCATCAATTGGACCAACAATACCGGAAGCGTTGCCAAAATTCAGGACGTGCCAATTACCGAAATCGACTCCGACTTGTGCGGCCTCACTAGTTTTTCGTGTATTGCGCAACCAGGCACAACCGTTAAGCTCGATCCACTGCGCGAATGCGTCATGTACAAAGCGCCCATGCGCGTTTTCAATGACCACCAATCCATGGCTTTGTGTTTAGCAACTGATGTCAACGGTAACAACCGTGCCGGTGTGCGCTGGCTAGAGCTTCGTCGCCCATCAGGCAGCACCGGCTCTTGGACAGTCTATCAAGAAGGCACCTATGCACCTGGCACTACCCTCAACCGCTGGATGCCAGCCATCAATATTGATAAGTACGGAAACATCATGATGGCTTATTCTACATCGGGCAGTACTGCGCCAGATTACCCGTCTATTCAAATGACCGGCCGCAAAGCATGTGATCCGCTGGGTCAAATGACACTTCCTGAAATGGTCATCAAGCAAGGAATGTCTGCCCGCACCTCCAATACTCGTTGGGGCGACTACCACCACATGTGTGTAGACGACTTTGACGGACTCACATTTTACTACACAGGAGTGGTCATGAATTCCAATAACAACATCGTCACGAACGTCTCGGCATTTAAAATGAACCCTGATAGCCTCGATTTAGCTATTCTAGACGCTTTTACTGTACAATCAGGAGGTATCTGCGGTGCAAGCACGCAAATTGCAGTTGTAGTTGAAAACAGAGGCGCCAACGCAGTAAATACTTTTACGGTGTCGGCTCAAGTTGGTAGCACTAGCGCAAGCAATCAAAATTACACCAGCACAAACCTTAGTAGTTATCAACAAATTGATACCATATACATCACTGCATCGGGTCTTGTTGCGGGTAGCAATACACTACAGCTCCAACTCTCGAATGTCAACGGAAACGGAAACGACGAAAATACGTGCAACGATCAATTTACTTTAAGTATTGCTGTAATTGGCGCTTCAACCACCACCGTCAACCCTTTAGTGAGTCAACAACCAAGTTGTAATGCAACAAATGGCGAGATTCAACTTATCGCGACAGGAAACAACGGTCCCTTTACTTATTCAGTCAATAACGCTACACCACAAAGCTCCAATACCTTTGCAAACCTAGGTGCCGGAACCTACAATTATACAGTAACAGACAACCAAGGGTGTACTACGTCAGGAAGTCTTACAGTAGCCGCTACCACCACCATCGGGGCAACGCTTGTACAAACTGCCACCATTGCTTGTGCGGGTTCACAAACAGCCAACTTGGTGGTTACACCAACAGGCGGGACGGCACCTTATAGCTTCTCCATTAACAATGGCGCCGATCAAGCGAGCAATACCTTCAATAATCTTGGTGCAGGCACCTACACAATTGGTGTCATTGACGCCAACGGCTGCAGCACGAGCCTTCTTTACACGGTCACAGAACCAGCGCCACTCAATGTAAACATGATCCCAACCATGATCAGTTGTAATGGTGCAAGCGACGGCGTGCTAAGTGCTCAAGTGAGCGGCGGCACAAGCCCTTACACCTATGCAATTAATGGCGGCACAGCAGTTGGAAATCCGGTTTTCAATAACTTGACAGCAGGTACTTACATGCTTACCGCAACCGATGCGAATGGCTGCCAGCAAGCGTTCACCAGTACCATTACCGAACCAAGTGCCTTAACCCTCGTTGCCAGCACAACCGTTTCTAACGGCAACGATGGCACCATTGCGTTGTCTGGCGTAGGCGGCAATTCACCTTACACTTACTCAATGGACGGCCAGACCTACTATTCTGGTTCTTTCTTTTCGAATTTAGCCATTGGCACTTACACTTGCTATGTCAAAGACAACAACGGCTGCATCACCACTATTGAAGTAACAGTGAACAGCTCTAGCCTTTCAGAACTCACCTTTGACCTCATGAGCCTTTATCCGAATCCGAACAACGGCGTTTTTGAACTCGAAATTGAAGGTGTAAACGAAGCTAGTTTAGATGCAAAACTATTCAATGCACAAGGACAACAAGTAGCTAGTTTCGTTCTCAAAAGCAACAACGGGAAGGTAAAACAAACGGTTGAACTCAGTCCGAAAATTGCAGCCGGGACATACTATCTTGGTGTTTATGAGCAAACGCAAGGCGCTGTATTGCAATTTGTGAAGCAATAAGTTTCTCATCATATCGAATAGGATAGTCGAACTCCTTTAATGGAAAAGACTAGTCAAACTCGAAAGTCGCGAGGTCCAGCTCTTCATCTACTACAGATAAGCGGCGTGTTACCTCGCGCTTGACTTCATAAGGAGTGCCATAATATTGATAAAACTGAACTGTCAGAATGGCCTTTCCGCTTAAGGTTGGCCTGTGGTTTCCGAAGTAATGCGCCTGAATTTGATAGGTGCCTTTTGGTGCTTTGCGAATCAAATATTCTTCAGGTCCATACCCTTGGGTAAAATCATTGGATATCCTGCCTCCGTTTGACGTGAGCTTGTAGGAATACATACATTTTTCTTGATTCGGCTCGGTTACCCAGAGATCGACATCCGTGTTATCGGCGTCCCAGTTGAGCACAATTCGGATATCCATCGGCAACTGCACCAAGAAATAAGCGGGTATATCTTTGGTGTCAATTTCCTTAGGGTGTTGTGCAATCAAGTGATTGATTTCATTGAGTGCAATGAGGTGTATTCCTTCAAAGCGAACGTCATAGGGCTTTTGAACTACTTTATAAAGTTGACGCACTGCCTCGTTGTATTTGCCCATTTGCGCTAAGGCCAAACCGTAATCGCGATAAGACTGCGGCTCTTCAGGGCGTAAGTCAATGACCGACTTCAATATCCCAATAGCCATCTTGTAGGATTTCAACTGCACTAGCTTTTGAGCCAACACCCTGAGTAGAGCGGCATCTTTGAGCTGCATTTCGGCCAAATTAGACAAGACACGCACCGCAATTTTTGGTTCCTTTTTCTGGATAAAGAAGTCGCAAACATCAATGTAAAAGGAAGGTTGCGCTGCATACTTATCCTTCAAATTTAAATAGCGCTCGTATGCTTGCTCGAGCGGCACACTCCGCAAGCTTTTCAAATAGGGCACCTTCGGATTCCAAGGCGCAACGGCCAATGTTGCACCTGGTGCAGGTGAGTTACCAGCTACCGTTGTGTTGGCATTGTAGGAAACCGTTGTCGCAAAAGTGCCATAGCCTGAACTCAAGTCGACACCAGCAGAGGCAAAACTTGACCAACTATAACTTGTCGAACCGAGAACTGTGGTGGTGGTGGTAATGCTTACGCTATTGGCTTGTGCAATTGGCTCAAGTAAATTGCTTTCCCTATCGAATGTCCCTTCTTGGTTCCTTTGACTTACTTGTTCGGTTGCCGATGGCGGTGGCGGTGGAGAAGCCTCCACGGCTGTACCTGTTTCAGTTTCTTCGTCTGTCTCTATTTCTTGCTTTGGTTTTTTCTCTTTTTTAGGCTTCTTCCAGTACCAACTTTGATAGGCTTTCCACTCTTTTTTAATACGGCGAAGATGCGATTTTTCCATTTTCACCTTGCTTTCCACTTCTTGCTTTTGTAACTCTGGCAAAGCTTTATAATAGGCCTTTCGCAGAGATGGTGGCGGCACAATGCGATAAGTGAGGTAATCTGAAAGGGAGTCGAGCACGAGTAAAGAACTGGCCGAGCTCACGAGCTGATGCTTGAGACTGAGGGTGCAAATTTGTTTTTTATTGGCAACAGGTTGCTCTTCTAAGGATTCTAATTTAGCCAATGCCCAACGTTTGTATTGGGTGCGGCCACTTTTCGACAAGTTGATGGACTTGAGTTCAATTTTATTAGCTGCGAGTACATGAAGTGGGTCTAAGCCAAACTGAGCAGTAAGGCGCTTGATCTCTTTTGGAGCTTTGATACTGAGCATCAGGCGTTCATTGGAAGGATCTAAGTTTGTATGGTAATATTCTAAGCCTGTTACTTGCTCTTTGAAGCCTACAAACTTGAGGTAGGTTCTTTTGAGTTGTTGCAGTGCCTGCCCAACGTTTTGAGAACGCAAATCGAGGACGCTACCATTCGACTTCAAGGCCAAATGGCGCAGCAAACCTAGATCGGCTAATTCACTACTATTTATTGGGTAAATGGGCGCCTTACCCAACTTATTGTCCAAACTACCTAAAGTCTGAAGACCATCTGTAAAGAGTAGAATCTCGTCGCCAGCAAACTGACCAAAAGAAAGACTTGAGAGCGAAGACGCGCCGTCGTACTGTAATTTTTTAAACAACGCAGATAAGCCTTTCACCTCGCCATTGACAACCTTCAAACGCTGACGATCTAGCACCTGATGGGCAAAAAAGATGAGCTCTAACTTGCCATTCTTGATCCATTTGAGGTAGTTTTCTAGCAAGCGGTATTCTTGCTTTATATCGGCAGCCGAGCGAGAGCTTGAAGCATCCCAACAAACCGTCAGACATTTTGGTGCTTTTTTACGGGCATATTTTCTGGGGAGCGATAAATTGGTGTTCAAATACTGATAGTTTCCTACTTGATCCACCTGTAAACCTGTGCTCCCATTGAGTTTTTGTTGAAGAGAAATACTTTGATTCAAAGGTTTTTGACGACTTTGGATTTGTTTCAAAACATGTGGCTGACCATTGCGAAATTCGATGGCTCTGAATTTAAAAAGCGCTAAGGCTTGAGTTGTTTTTAAAGGCAAGTGAAAATAGGCAGTATTGGCATCTTGCTTTAGGACCGAACAAACCTCTATGCGCATTCTTTTTGGTGCTTTAGGAAGCAAAGGGTAAACGCGCATTTTAAAGACATTACCCTCTACCTTTTCGAGTAAACCGGGGTCTACCCCTCGCCTAACTGTGGCTTCGTAGGCAATGCGTGCCTGTTGTTTTTCTACGGCCACTGCTGGGCGCAACTCTCCATTGACTTCTAATTCAAAACGGGTAATGGTTTGGTTTGCCTGCAATGGAAATTCAAATTCTGCCTCCAATTCGCGCTCATGTGGGTTTTCAAAAACGAGATCGTAACGCGTTCTAGCAAAACCATTCTCTAAGTAGGTTGTCACTTGCAAGGAGGTCAAGCGCACTTGTTCCTTCTCAGGTCCTTTGATTTGAAGCGTTGGAATTTGAGACGGTAGCACCTTCTTATTTGCCAATTCGGGTGGTGAGGTATGATCTGATATGAGGGCACGATAAGGATCTTTTGTAAGTTCTTTTTGTGGGCCAATGGTTAACCAAATACCCACAACGAGCACACCCAACAAGAACAAAACACCAAAGAATTTATTTTTCATAAGCGCATAAAATACTACTAACGCAAGCTAGACGTAAATCCAACAAAAAAGCCGCTCCAAGGAGCGGCTTTTTTTTAAAAAAAATAGTTGAATTGCTTAAGCGCGAAGACGCTTAGAGAAGTCAAGTAAGATAGGTGTGGCAACACACAACGAAGAGTAAGTACCGATAAGTACACCAACCAATAAGGCAAACAAGAAGCCTTTGATGGCAGGGCCACCAAAAATGAACATGATCAAGACAACAACAAATAAGATCATTGAGGTATTGAAGGTTCTTGAAAGCGTTCTGTTCAAAGAGCTGTTGATGATATCACCGTGGTTGTCTTCTGGCTTGCTTTTACGAAGGTTCTCGCGGATACGGTCAAATACAATGACGGTGTCGTTCATGGAGTAACCGATGACCGTTAGAATGGCCGCGATAAACGCTTGGTTGACATCTAAGGTAAATGGTAAGTAACCGTGAAGCAAAGAGAAGATAGAGATCACGAAGAAAGCATCGTGAGCCAAACCAACAATTGCACCCAAAGAGTATTGCCAGTGTCCGAAACGGATGAGGATGTAGGCAAAGATGGCCAACAATGCAAGGGTAATTGCAATTGTAGAGGAGGTCCAGAGCTCACTAGAGATAGATGCGGAAATTGCGCGTGACTCGAGTACTTCGTAATTGCCCATTTTGTCTTTACAAGCGTCAAGACCTTGTGCTAATTTGGCGTTAACTTCATCAGTTGCACCGTCGTTACTGAGCAAATAGTTGGTCACGATTTCGACGTTGAAATCGTTAGATTTAGTTTTGAGGTCAATAGAGGCTGGCTCGCCGTTTTCAACAAATACTTTGGTGAGTTCTTTGCGGATAGACTCGATGTCTGCTTTCTTTTCGAATTTAACAGCAAACGTACGACCACCCGTAAACTCAACACTTTGCTTAAGTCCGCGTGTGCTCAAAGAAATGACACCAGCAATGGTCACGGCAATGGAGAATACGTAGAAGTATTTTCTTTTGCCCATCCAGTCAAAATTGAAGTTTTGGAAAAGACCTTTAGAGTACTTCGTGTTGAATGCAACTTCTTTGCCTTTAGACAACCAAGTATGGATGGCTAACTCAGCAATGACCATTGCAGAGAACATAGAGGTGAAAATACCAATGATGAGCGTTGTTGCGAATGATTCGATTTCACCAGTACCAAAAATTTTGAGGATGATGGCTACAAGTAAGTGGGTTACGTTCGCATCGATGATAGATGGAAGGGCTTTGCGGAAACCAGT
>CANHSA010000076.1 GCA_947463345.1 Flavobacteriales bacterium | reverse complement strand
GGTTTGCGTATTTTTGAATCTATTTTAGCTCATTGTTCATGAGAGTACTCTTACTCGGATCCGGAGGGCGCGAACACGCCATTGCATGGAAAATCTCCCAAAGTTCTATCCTCGATGAACTTTTTATAGCCCCTGGTAATGCAGGTACCAAAAAACACGGCAAAAACCTCGATCTCAAACTCAACGATTTTGAAGCCATCAAAGAAGCAGTGCTCCAGCACGCCATTGATATGGTTGTGGTTGGCCCAGAAGAACCACTGGTTTTAGGCATCTACGACTACTTTCAACAAGATCCCGCGCTCAAAAACGTTGCACTTATTGGCCCAAGCAAAGAAGGCGCCCAATTAGAGGGTAGCAAAGATTTTGCAAAGGCGTTCATGTCCAGACACCGCATCCCGACCGCTAAATATGGTACATTTGACGCGCAAACCCTTACCGAAGGCTTGCGTTTTCTAGACGCCATGAAAGGCCCATATGTACTCAAAGCCGATGGCTTGGCGGCAGGCAAAGGTGTACTCATCATCGAAGACCTCAACGAAGCCAAACGCGAACTCGAAGAAATGCTCGTTGGCGCCAAATTTGGCCAAGCGAGTGCAAAAGTCGTCATCGAACAATTTCTCGACGGCATCGAACTCTCTGTTTTTGCCATCACCGACGGCGAATCATTCAAACTACTCCCCGAAGCCAAAGACTACAAGCGCATTGGCGAAGGCGACACCGGCCTCAACACCGGCGGTATGGGCGCTATTTCTCCCGTTCCGTTTGCCGACGCTGCCTTTATGGACAAAGTACTCAATCGGGTCGTAATTCCAACCATCAAAGGCCTCAAAGCTGAAAAAATCACCTATAACGGTTTTGTATTCTTCGGTCTCATCAATGTCAAAGGCGACCCTTACGTCATTGAATACAACTGCCGTATGGGCGACCCCGAAACTGAAGTAGTGATGCCAAGAATCAAGAGCGATATCCTCGACCTCTTCGAAGGCGTTGCCACCCACACGCTCTCAGAACGCGACATCCAATTTCACGACAAAAGCGCAGCAACTGTCATGATGGTCGCTGGTGGTTATCCTGGCGAGTACCAAAAAGGCAAAACCATCTATGGCCTCAACAGCATTACCGACAGCTTGGTTTTCCATGCGGGTACGCTACCAGACGGCCCTTCTGTGGTTTCTAATGGCGGTAGGGTTTTGGCTGTTACTTCTTACGGCAAAAACCTAGAGAGCGCTTTGGAACGCAGCTACGATACCATTTCCAAAATATCCTTTGAAGACGCTTATTACCGCAAAGACATCGGTAAGGACGTCCTCGGAAAATAAGCCCCATGGAGCTCAACTTTGTGCTGATCATCTGTTCGTTAATCTGCTCAGCGTTCTTTTCTGCCATGGAGTTGGCGTACATTTCAGCCAATCGCTTGCGCATAGAAGTCGTGAAGAAAAACAACACGTTTCAAGCCAAAATATTAAATCTTTTTTACCGCAAAGAAAGCAACATGATTGCTCTTTTGTTATTGGGTAATAACGTCGCATTGGTCGTTTACGGAATTGCTGCGGGCGCCCAACTGAGCCCTGTACTTGCGCAAATGGGAGTTCAAGACCAAGGCCTCTTGCTGGTTTTACAAACCATACTTTCTACCCTGTTGGTCCTGATTACCGCCGAATTTCTACCCAAAGCGCTGGTACAACTCAACCCCAACAAAGCACTCGACCTCGGCCTTTACCCCCTACTGATATTGTACGTTTTACTATTTCTCCCCACCCAAATGATCGTCCTGATCAGCACGGGTTTCCTAAAATTAATGGGTGTAGAAAAAGAAGAACAGCGCGTTTTTTCAAAAGTCGACCTCGAAAACTACGTAGACGAACTCAGTGCCAATTTGACCGATGAAGAAGAACTAGGCAACGACATGCTCTTATTGCGCAATGCGCTGGATTTTTCCAAGGTAAAAGCCCGAGACTGCATGATTCCCAGGCCTGAAATCATAGCCGTAGACATCCAAGACCCAATTGCCGACGCCAAAGCGCTCATGACAACCAAAGGTTTGTCTAAACTCATTATTTACCGCGACGACATCGACAATATCATTGGCTACATCCACTCTTTTGACTTATTCAAAAGACCAGCATCTATCAAACAAATCCTGAAGCCCATTTCGTTTGTTCCGACCGTGATGAGCGGCAAAGAACTACTCGAAAAATTCACGAATCAGGTAGGGAATTTTGCAGTTGTAACCGATGAATACGGCGGCACGGCAGGCATCATTACCCTCGAAGACGTCATTGAAGAAATCTTTGGCGAAATCCAAGATGAACACGACAAAGAAGCGCTCACCGAACAGCAAATTTCAGAAAATGAATACCTGTTTTCTGCGCGCATCGATATCGATTACCTCAATGAAACCTACGGCTTCGGCTTAGCGGAGTCCGATTCTTATGACACGCTTGCTGGCTTGATTTTAGCCCAACTCGAAAGGCTTCCTGCCGAAGGAGACGAAGTTCAAGTCAACGCATACAAACTCATTGTCGAAAAAATGAGTGAACGCCGAATTGAAACCATCCGCTTTTATCATGTCGACAACTAAGGCTATTCCGCTTCTTCATGACTACGACGCCGTTATTTTTGACATGGATGGCGTGCTCATCGATTCAGAACCGCTCTGGAAAATCGCCATGGAATATGTTTTTGGTCAGTATGGCTCTACCCTTACGCATGAAGATTTTCAGAAAACAGTAGGCTTGCGCATCGACGAAGTCATTGCTTTTTGGAATGCCCACGAAAACTGGGGTCTCTCCGACCTACAGCATGTCGAAAAACAAATCATCGACAAACTCATTGCGCTGATTGAATTGGATCCGCAACCACTTACTGGAGTGCTTGACACACTTGCGTTTTTAAAGGATCAGGGCAAGCAAATCGGACTCGCTACCTCCTCCTCCCAAAGACTCATCAATACCGTGCTCACTGCGCTTGATATCGAACACTTTTTTGATTTTGCGTATTCTGCTGAATTTGAAGCCTATGGCAAACCTCATCCGGGTGTTTACCTCAAAGTTTCAGACCAACTACAAGTGCAAGCACAAAGATGCTTGGTCATTGAAGACTCCTTTAATGGCGTTATTTCTGGT
Source organism: Flavobacteriales bacterium (assembly GCA_947463345.1). Lineage (GTDB taxonomy): Bacteria > Bacteroidota > Bacteroidia > Flavobacteriales_D > Crocinitomicaceae > UBA952. Next base: position 6,268 of record CANHSA010000076.1, on the reverse strand, counting down.
TTGGCTGCCAAAATGAAAGTGTGTTGTATTCCAGAAAAAACACACTTCCCAAATCCCAAACTTACCGTTGCCCACTTCGAATTTACCGATCTACACCAATTACTTGACACCTGGCGTTAACACGGCCCGCACAATTTGTTATTTTTGTAGCTCATGGAAGATTCATTCGACTACAGAGAAGAAGCCAACGTTCCAAACGAACAAGAGCTCGATAAAGTCCTGCGACCAAAATCACTACAAGATTTTGCGGGGCAGCCTGCTGTAGTTGAAAACCTAGAGGTCTTTGTGCGCGCTGCACAATTGCGCAACGAACCCCTCGACCACGTTTTGCTGCACGGCCCTCCGGGCTTGGGCAAAACCACCCTTGCCAACATCATTGCCAACGAACTTGGCGTCGGTTTTAAGATCACCTCAGGCCCCGTCCTAGACAAAGCAGGTGATCTTGCTGGCTTGCTTACCAACCTTGGCGAAGGCGACGTCCTGTTTATCGACGAAATCCACCGCCTTAGCCCCGTCATTGAAGAGTATTTGTATTCGGCCATGGAAGACTACGTAATCGACATCATGCTCGATTCCGGGGCCAACGCGCGCAGCATACAAATCAACCTGAATCCTTTTACACTCATTGGGGCCACTACCCGCTCTGGGCTCTTGACTTCGCCGCTGCGCGCCCGTTTTGGGATCAATGCGCGGCTCGAATACTACGACTCCAAAACCTTAACCTCTATTGTCGAACGCTCGGCCTCACTGCTACACATCGGCATTGAAGAAAGCGCTGCCTTCAAAATTGCAAGCCGCAGCCGCGGCACGCCTCGTATTGCCAATGCCTTGCTCAGACGCGTGCGCGATTTTGCACAAATCAAAGGCAGTGGTAGCATAGACAACGACATCACCGAAATTGCACTCAAGGCCCTCAACGTAGATTCCAACGGCCTCGACGAAATGGATATCCGCATTCTCAAAGTACTCATTGACAAATTCAATGGAGGCCCTGTTGGGCTCAGTACCATTGCTACCGCCATTGGCGAAAACGCAGGTACCTTAGAAGAAGTCTACGAACCCTTCTTGATCCAAGAAGGCTTCTTAATGCGCACGCCACGCGGGCGAAAAGCCACCGAAAAAAGCTATAAGCACCTCGGCAAAGACCTCGGTTGGGCCCAAGGTGGTTTGTTCTGACATGAAACACGATGCCTATAAAGCACTCATCATTAACGCAGCCAAAGCGCTGGGTTTTTTCCATGTAGGCTTTTCGCAGGCAGGCTTTCTCGAAGAAGAAGCTCCTCGGCTCGAGCACTGGCTGCAGCAAAACTACCATGGCAAAATGGCCTATATGGCTAATCATTTCGATAAGCGCTTGGATCCACGCTTGCTCGAGCCCGGTACCAAAACCGTTATCTCCTTATTGCTCAATTATTACCCCGAAAAAACACAGCAAGACCTCAACGCACCTCAAATTGCGAAGTACGCTTATGGTAAAGATTACCATTACGTCATTAAAGACAAATTAAAGGAATTGCTTTTTACGCTGCGTCAAGAAATCGGCGACATTCAAGGTCGGGCTTTCGTGGACTCCGCACCGGTCATGGACAAAGTTTGGGCTCAGAAAGCTGGCCTAGGCTGGATGGGCAAAAACACCAACCTCATCGACCCCAAAAACGGCAGCTTCTTCTTTATTGCAGAATTATTTGTCGACTTAGAAATCAGCCCAGACGGGCCCATCAAAGATTATTGTGGCACTTGCACACGCTGCACAGACGCCTGCCCAACGGACGCTTTGGCCACACCTTATCTCATTGACGCCTCCAAATGTATTTCTTACCTGACCATAGAACTCAAAGATGCCGACCTACCATCTGCTTTCAAAGGTAAAATGGAAAACTGGGCTTTTGGCTGTGATATTTGTCAGGATGTCTGCCCTTGGAACCGCTTCTCTAAAGTTCAAAAAGAGGACGCTTTTGAACCGCATCCAGAATTTTTAAACTTGTCTTCATCCGAATGGGAGTCGCTTACCGAAGAAACTTTTCAAATGCTCTTTGGCAAGAGCGCGCTGAAACGAACTAAGTTTTCAGGCTTAAAAAGAAACATACAGTTTTTAAAAAAGGACTATTAGCGGTTTTTTGAAAACCCTTAGTGCTTACCTTTGTTAGACTACTGAAAAGTAAATTGGAGTATTACATATGACACAAAATAGAGAAGCCATTATCATTGGCGCAGGTTTGGTTGGTTCGCTTTGGGCGGTATATTTAGCTAAAGCAGGTTACAAAGTAACCATCTTTGAACGCCGACCAGATATCCGAAAAGCAGAAATAAGCGCTGGAAAGTCCATTAACTTGGCACTCTCTGTTCGCGGCTGGACAGCCCTAGATGCCGTTGGTGTAGGCGACGAAATTCGCAAAATTGCCATACCTATGCACGGCCGCATGATGCACGACCTCAGCGGGCAGCTCACCTACCAACAATACGGACAAGAAGGACAAGCCATTTTTTCGGTTTCGAGAGGTAGTGTCAATGCCAAAATGATGGACATCGCTGAAACACATGGCAATGCCACTATTCACTACCAAACCGAATGTTTGAAAGTGGACCTCGACAACGCCATTGCGTATTTGCGCAACACCCAAAGTGGCGAAACCTTCGAAGCAAAAGCCGATGTCATTTTTGCTGCCGATGGTGCGTTTAGCGCAGTTCGCTACAACTCCATGCAAAAATTGAATCGTTTTCAGTATAGCCAAAACTATATTGCCGACGGCTACCGCGAAATTTTACTTCCGGCTTTGCCAGACGGAAGCTACCCTATGGACAAAAACGCGCTGCATATTTGGCCTCGCGGGCGCTTCATGATGATTGCCTTGGCCAACGAAGACGGCTCCTTCACTTGCACGCTTTTCATGCCCCACGAAAACCACGAATTCGCCTTTGACAAACTCCACACCAAAGCCGACGTCGACCGCTTTTTCAGAACTATTTTCCCTGACTTCCACGACATGATGCCAGACATCGCTGACAAATGGGAAGATCACCCACTTTCGAACCTCGCCATCATCCGTTGCTATCCATGGGCTGCTGGCAAGGTTGGCTTAATGGGCGACGCCGCACATGCTACCGTTCCTTTTTACGGTCAGGGCATGAACGCTGGTTTTGAAGACTGCCGCGTACTCAATGAGCTCATGCTCAAGCACAACCACGACTGGGATGCTATTTGGGCCGAATACAGCCCACTGCGCAAACCAAACGGCGACGCACTACAAGACCTCTCCCTGGACAACTACATCGAAATGCGCGACCTCGTTGCAGACCCTTCCTTCTTGCTGCGCAAGAAAATAGAAGCTAAATTCAACAAATTGTATCCAAGCAAATGGTTGCCGTTGTACAGCCAGGTCACGTTTAGTAACATTCCTTATTCTGTGGCCTATGAACAAGGTAAAAAACAACGCAGCATCATGGACGACATCATGGCCCAGCCCCAAATCGAAACAAACTGGGACTCCCCTGAAGTCATGCAAGCCATCCTAGACCAATGCAGTTCATTTAATTTTCAAACATGAGAATACTCCTCCTCTTTTTATGCAGTTCAGCACTCCTCTATGGACAGGGTGGTTTTGAAAAATCAAAGAAAAAAGGCAACGACTACCTTCAGGTCAGAAACCACGGCTACCAATTCTCTTTGGGGCCCACCTATTCTTTTGTGAATCAGCCTCTCCGAGGCGACCTCATCGTCAATGATGCTGACCGCGGCGACTACACCATTACACCAGAAGCCAAGCTTGGTTTTTATGCTGAATTCGGCCTCGCACATTTTCCAAAATGGAAAGGCACGCCCATTAAGGCCCTCGGGAAGAGCCGCATCATGGATTATTTTGATTGGGGTCTTGGTTACCGTCAGCTCAATGCGTTGGAAACCACCTTACTCGAAAACCAAAACGATTTAGGCGAAATCTACAGTACAAGTACTGGTGAAGGCCAAATGCGCACCGGTTATCTTTACGGGAGCATCCGCGCACACTCGCTCATTTATTTTGGTAAAAAAGTAGTGGTCAAGGTGCGCAAACATTTCCTCGATCAAAGTCTTGGGCTCAACTACGACCTTCAGGTAAGAGCAGATACACTCGGTTACCAAAATTCATTTTCAGCACATCCATTGCCTCAGTTGTATCAACGAAATTTAGCTGCCGGAATGCTGCAATTCAATTACCAAATCGGGATTGGTATTCGCCTCAATAAAGCTTGGATATTAATTCCTGGAGTATCTGTACCAATTGTTACATTGGCACCTTGGCAAGGCTTCAATGCAAATGTGCATTGGTTCAGCTCCACTTACTGGCCAATACAAGCGCAATTTAAGGTGATCAAATTATTTGAAGCTCCACCCAAATGCGGCGTGTATAGCACACCTGAAGACAGAGAGATGGAAAAGCAATACCGAATGGAAAACTAGTTCTAAACTAGGAAATCCAGGTTGGAATAACCTTTTTTGGAAGGCGCTTGCGCAATCTTTTGAGTACGGAATCTCGGTCCGAGACGTTTCCGCAACGCAAAACTTGTCTTGAAACGAGCTTGCCATCGCGGTAAATAGAAAACTCAAAAGAAACAGAAGTAGCTTCGTCTCTATAAATCTGATAAATACTTGTGGTCTCGAGGAGTTCGGCTAAAGTTTGGGTATCTTCACTAGGCTTAAAAGTGCGGTCGTAGCCACGCACATTGACCACCAAGTAGGTATCGAAACCCTTCTGAACTAAAATTTGCTGGATGGAGTCATTTAATAAATGCTGCGGATCTTCGCCTTGCTTGAGGACGTTCATGACCGGAAGCGCTTTGATTTGATAACCTTTTAGGATATCTGCCATGAGTGCTTGCATGGCATAGCGGTCTTCTTCTTTGTCAAATTGAGTGATCACAACGGCGTTGGTCAGCTTGACAGACTGCGCACTAACGAGATGTGTTAAGATAGCCAAGCCAAAAAATACGAGATACTTCATGTACTAAGTTAAAAAACTTCAGCAGCAATTTGCTTCACTGAAGTTGAATTGGACATTGTATAATAATGAATGCAAGGCGCCCCTGCTGCTTTGAGTTCTTTAGATTGTGCGATTCCCCACTCAATACCAAGTGCTTCTACCTGCGCATTAGTGGTGCATTTGAGCAATTCTTTGGAAAGTTCTGTCGGGTAATCGATGTGAAAGAACTTAGGCAGAAAACTGATATGTGCCATGGACTTGATTGGCTTGAGACCCGGAATAATTGGAACGGTAATGCCTGCTGCTCTGCATGCCGCAACGAAGTCGAAATATTTTTGATTGTCAAAAAACATTTGGGTCACTAGATAGCTTGCACCTGCATCTACCTTTGCTTTGAGGTATTGGAGGTCGGTTTCTAAGTTCATGGCCTCAAAATGCTTTTCTGGGTAGGCGGCTGCTCCAATACAAAAATTGGTAGGATCTTGGCCTTGGCCTTCTGTAAAATAAGCGCCGGTGTTCATGCCCTTTACTTGCTCAATGAGCTCTACGGCATAAGCGTGTCCTTCGGGATGCGCTCTGAAATTGGCTTCGGACTTAACGGCATCGCCACGCAAAGCCAAAACGTTATCGATCCCTAAAAAATGAAGGTCGATGAGTGCGTTTTCGGTTTCTTCTTTGCTGAAGCCACCACAAATGAGATGTGGAATAGCGTCGACATCGTATTTATGCATGATGGCCGCACAGATGCCTACCGTACCTGGGCGCTTGCGCACTGCTTTTTTCTCCAAAAGCCCGTGTTCGCGCTCAATGTAGATGAATTCTTCGCGGTGGTAGGTCACGTTGATGAACTTAGGTTTGAACTCCATGAGCGGGTCGATGCCTGCGTAAATGGAGGTGATACTTTTACCTTTCAATGGAGGTAAAATTTCAAACGAAAAAAGTGTGTCTTTGGCTGCTGCCAAGTGATCTGTAACCTTCATAATTTTAATTAGCGTACAAAGATAAGTGATTGCTAAAGAATATGCGTTTTAAAGACGATCCAAAGCCGAAATAATAACTTTAACGGCTAAATCCCATTCTTCTTGTGCTAAATTGAGGGGAGGCGACAACCTAAAGCTGTAAGGATGAGACAAGAACCAAAAAGTGATGAGCCCTTGTTCTAGGCACTCATTCACGACTTTTTCTACTTGGGCAGCACTCGTGAGGTCAAAAGCAAACATAGCACCGACTCTTCTGTGTGCTTGTACTGCCGGATGCGCTGCAATTTGAGCTGCAAAAGCAGCAGCGCGCTGCTCCAATTGCGCCCAGTCGAT
>CANHSA010000075.1 GCA_947463345.1 Flavobacteriales bacterium | reverse complement strand
GGCAAAGACATGGACCCTGTTTATCAATTCCTCACTCAAAAAGCGAAAAACGGAAAAGAAGACAGCAAAGTAGAATGGAATTTTCAGAAGTATCTCATCGACGAAAACGGCCATCTTTCTAAAGTCATTTCGCCACGTATTTTACCCAACGACCCGAGCATCATTGCTTGGATAGAAGAATAGTTCAAATCGTTGAAATTTTGTTGATAAGTTAAGGCTTTACAGCCCTTGAAAAGCACCCATTGCGAGGTGCTTTTTTTTATTTTTGTTTACACGAAATTTAACACTATCATCAAACTATAGCAACATGGCTGAAGACGAAAAGAGAGACAATTATTCGGCAGATAATATCCAGGTATTAGAAGGTTTAGAAGCAGTAAGAAAACGCCCTGCAATGTACATCGGCGATGTCGGTGTAAAAGGTCTTCACCACCTTGTTTACGAGGTTGTTGACAATTCCATCGATGAAGCGCTTGCGGGTTACTGCAACAAAATCAACGTATTCATCAACGAAGACAACTCCATTACGGTTGTCGACAACGGTCGCGGTATTCCTACGGCTATGCACACCAAAGAAAAGAAGTCTGCACTAGAGGTCGTGATGACGGTCTTGCACGCAGGTGGTAAATTCGACAAAGACACCTACAAAGTATCCGGTGGTTTACACGGTGTGGGTGTATCTTGTGTCAACGCTTTGTCAACACACCTCAAAGCAACTGTTCGCCGAGAAGGAAAAGTTTTCCAACAAGAATACAACATCGGAAAACCAATGTACGATGTCAAAATCGTTGGTGAGTCTACCGAAACAGGTACCGAAGTAACCTTCACCCCTGACGCCACAATTTTCGAATTCACCGAATACAACTTTGACACCCTTGCAGCACGCATGCGCGAGCTCGCTTTCTTGAACAAAGGCATCACCATTACCCTTACTGACAAACGCCAACTAGACGACAACGGCGCGCATCCTTGCACCACTTATTTCTCTGAAGGTGGGCTCAAAGAATTTGCTTCGTACCTAGACCGCAACCGCGAGGCGCTTATTACTGATGTTATCTATTTTGAAGGTGAACGCGAAGGCATTCCAGTAGAGGTTGCACTTACTTACAACACTTCTTACACCGAAAATATTCAGGCTTACGTCAACAACATCAACACCCACGAAGGTGGTACGCACCTTTCTGGCTTCAGACGCGGCCTTACCAACACGCTCAAAAAATACGCAACCGACTCCGGTATTCTAGCCAAAGAAAAAATCGAAATCGACGGCGACGACTTCCGCGAAGGCCTCACGGCTGTAGTATCTGTCAAAGTACAAGAGCCACAGTTTGAAGGGCAAACCAAAACCAAACTCGGTAACCGCGAAGTCACTGCGCCAGTGAGCCAGGCTGTTTCAGAAATGCTTTCTGCTTACTTAGAAGAGCATCCATCTGAAGCTAAACTCATCGTAGAGAAAGTCATCCTTGCCGCACGTGCCCGCCACGCTGCTCGCAAAGCCCGCGAAATGGTACAGCGCAAAAATGTCCTTACCGGCTCCGGATTACCAGGAAAACTTGCCGACTGCTCTGAAAAAGACCCAGCTGCTTGCGAGGTTTACTTTGTCGAGGGAGACTCCGCGGGCGGAACCGCCAAACAAGGCCGCGACCGCCATTTTCAGGCCATTATGCCGCTTCGTGGTAAAATCCTGAACGTAGAGAAAGCCATGCAGCACAAAATCTTCGAAAACGAAGAGATCAAAAACATCTACACTGCCTTGGGTGTGCGCATCGGAACCGAAGAAGATTCAAAAGCACTGAACCTCGAAAAACTACGCTATCACAAAATCATCATCATGTGTGATGCCGACGTCGATGGTTCCCACATCGAGACCCTCATCCTTACTTTCCTTTTCCGTTACATGAAAGAACTCATCGAAAAAGGATATGTCTATATTGCAACACCACCACTTTACCAAGTGAAAAAAGGAACCAAGTCCGAATACGCTTGGAACGAAGATCAACGCGATCTCCTCATTCAAGAATTGAAAGGTGGCGGTAGCGAAACTTCAGTAAACGTACAACGTTACAAAGGTCTTGGTGAAATGAACGCAGAACAACTCTGGGAAACCACCATGAACCCAGAAAGCCGCACCTTGCGTCAGGTGACCATCGAGAACGCCGCCGAGTGCGATCAAATCTTCTCAATGCTCATGGGTGACGACGTTCCACCTCGCCGCGAGTTCATCGAGAAAAACGCTAAATATGCCAAAATCGATGCCTAAGCATAAGCAGCAATCCTTCTTAAAGCCGTTTATCCTCCTTTGGATAGCGGCTTTTTTCTTTTTCTTGCCTTCTTTGCGTTACATTCAGCCAAATGACAAAGGTTTACATATCGCTTGTCCTTTGCCAACCAAAGAAGAACAAGTCGTTCAGCGAACCGCTTATACATTTGCCTACAACGAAGCACATGAACAAGCCAATTGGGTGGCATATATACTCACAAAATCCCAACTGGGTTCAGGGGTAGAGCGCAGCAATCGCTTTATGGAAGACCCACTCGTTTCAACCCAAACGGCTACTAATGCCGATTACGCCAAAAGTGGCTACGACCGCGGTCACCTCGCACCAGCTGCCGACATGAGTTGGTCCTTGCAAGTCATGCAAGAATCTTTTTATTACAGCAACATGAGCCCACAATTGCCCGGATTTAACCGTGGTATCTGGAAAAAACTCGAAGAAAAAGTGCGGTCTTGGGCTGCGCTTTACGACACACTTTATGTGGTAACGGGCCCCATACTTGAGTCAGGCTTGCCTACAATTGGGCCCAACCAAGTTAGCGTGCCCAAAGCTTATTTCAAGGCGCTCATTGCACCAAATCAGCAAAAAGGTATCGCTTTTATTATGCCTAATGCCAAATCTGATTTAGAGTTGGCTTTTTTCAGTGTTTCTATTGACGAACTAGAAGCAAAGCTCCATCGCGACCTCTTCTATCAACTGAACGACCAACTCGAACACCAACTGGAGGTTCAAAGAGAATTTTGGCCATAAAAAAACCGCCTTTTGGGCGGTTTTAGGTTGTTCTTAAGAACGTATCTTTTCTTTTAGTGAACTTCTTGCGCGTAAGCAGCAGCGTCTAAAAGCGCCTCAAACTCGCTTGCGTCTGAAACGCGTACTTTGACCATCCAGCCTGCGCCATAAGGGTCGTTGTTTACTACTTCTGGCGTTGCTTCAAGAGCTTCGTTGAATTCGATGATTTCGCCGCTCATAGGTAAGAAGAGATCAGAAACAGTTTTAACAGCTTCTACGCTACCAAATACTTCTTCTTGCGCCATAGTTTCACCTACGGTTTCTACTTCTACATAAACGATGTCTCCGAGTTCGCTTTGTGCAAATTCAGTGATGCCAATTGTGGCGATGTCACCTTCGAGTTTTACCCATTCGTGGTCTTTGGTGTACTTGAGTTCAGCTGGAATATTCATGTTTCATTGATTTGTAACAAATGTACACATTTTGAATGAATCATCGCAGTACCATTCCTTTTCTTTCCTTTGGAGAATGCTTAACTTTGCCTCATGACTACTGAACAGTACAAAGCCTTACAAAACCGACTTTCGACGATCCAATCGTTTCTCAAAATAGAAGAAAAACGAATGCAGCTCAAAGAAGAAGAGCTCAAAACCCAAGACCCAACCTTCTGGGACGATCCCAAAAAGGCCGAAGAAAAAATGAAGCACATCCGCGGTCTCAAATTTTGGGTCGAGACCTTCGACCGAACTGCAACAGCCGTTGCCGACCTCGATGTTTTAATGGAATTTGTACGCGAAGGCATGGCCGAAGAGTCAGAGCTCCATGCACAATACACCACATTACTGGATGAAATCGAAGAACTTGAGCTCAAGAATATGCTTTCCAATGAGGAAGATGGTTTATCAGCTGTACTGCAAATTACTGCTGGCGCCGGCGGCACAGAAAGCTGCGATTGGGCGAGTATGCTCATGCGCATGTACCTCATGTGGGGTCAAAAACACGGCTATAAAATCACGGAACTGAACTTTCAAGAAGGCGACGTTGCTGGTGTAAAGACCGTAACCTTAGAATTTGAAGGCGAATTTGCTTTTGGATACCTTAAAGGTGAAAACGGTGTCCATCGTTTGGTGCGCATTTCGCCCTTCGACTCCAATGCCAAGCGTCATACCAGTTTTGTTTCGGTTTACGTATACCCACTAGTCGACGACCAAATTGAAATCAATATCAACCCGGCCGATTGCACTTGGGAAACCTTCCGTTCGGGTGGTGCAGGTGGTCAAAACGTCAATAAGGTAGAAACAGCTGTTCGTTTGCGTCACGCCCCATCGGGAATCATCATCGAAAACTCCGAATCGCGTTCACAATTAGCAAACAAAGAAAAGGCTTTACAACTTTTGCGTTCGCAATTATACGAACTGGAATTGCGCGAGCGCATGGAAAAGCGCAATGAAATCGAAGCCGGTAAAAAGAAAATCGAGTGGGGGAGTCAAATTCGCAATTATGTGATGCATCCGTATAAACTCGTTAAAGATGTCAGAACAGGTACCGAAACTGGCGATGTAGACGCCGTCATGGATGGTGCCTTAGATCCGTTCTTAAAGGCATTTTTAATGCAATATGGATCTTAGTCTAGAGGCAATCCATCAACTTTTCCAAAGCAATCCCTCTAGATCCTTTTAAAAGTATCAGTTTGTCTTGGATTTGGTCTTTGGCTAGCTGTTCTTTTAGATCTTCTACATGCGCATAGCCGTTTGCATCCATTTCTCGGAAAATTTGACCAACTGTAAGGAGCTTTAATTTGTGCTCACGAACAAAATCTAAGATTTTCTGATGTTCAGCTGGGCCTTCCGATCCAAGTTCGAGCATGTCACCAAGAATAACTAATTTATCCGGATGCTCCATTTCGACAAAGGAGTTGAGTGCGCTTTGCATGCTCGACGGATTGGCATTATAACAATCGACAATGACCGTATTATGAGCGGTCTTCTCCACTTGCGATCGTTTGTTGGTGGGTTTGTAGTTGGCAATTGCTCGGTTCAGTAAGCTTGGCTCAATCTCAAAATGCAGTCCAATGCGTAAGGCGGCAAGAAAATTAAAGAAATTATATTTCCCTACCATTTGTGTATCGATAACCGGACTCACATATTGCTGAAAAGACCAAGAAAAGTGCACATACGGATCCAAATAAGCGAGTTGACCACGCAATTCGCCGTGTTGCTCGCCATAAGTTAAGATATGCGACCTTCTTTTTTGGGCTGCCGCCAATAGAATGTGGTCTTCGGCATTTACAAACAAAGCGCCATTTAGAGTGGCGACGTGATCGTAAAGTTCTGATTTTGTTTGGAGGACACCTTCAAAATTGATGAAGCCTTCGAGGTGCGCTTTGCCAATATTGGTGATCAGGCCAAGAGTAGGTGCCGCAATGCAGCAAAGTTCATCTATGTCCAAAGGTTTATTGGCACCCATTTCAATGATAGCAAGCTCATGTTGGGCATTGAGTTGAAGAAGTGTGAGAGGTACGCCAATATGGTTGTTTAGATTTCCCTGGGTACACAATACATTATATTTGGTTTGCAACACGGCATTGACCAGTTCTTTGGTGCTTGTTTTGCCATTGCTTCCGGTAATGCCAAGAACGGGTATATCAAAACGATTACGGTGAGCATGGGCTAATTGTTGTAGGAATTGCAATCCGTCAGAAACATAAAATATATTTTCTTCATTGGCAAGCTCGGGGTTGTCTACAATTGCAAAGCGAGCCCCTTGAGCAATGGCCTGTTCGGCGAATAGATTGCCATCAAAGTTTTCACCTTTCAGCGCTATATAAAGACATCCTTCTTGTATTTGTCTGCTATCAGTGCTGACACCGCTACAGGCGTCAAAAAGCGCAAGCCATTTTTCCATAAAACAAAGTTGCAAAAAAAAAGCCCGAAATCTTCGGGCTTTTATGGAATATGTACGATAATTATTCTTTGATATCGGGTCTTCTTGAACTTCCGATGCGGTCCATTGCGCATCTGAAGCCGATAGTTGCAGAAGATTTGTCTTCGTCGAGGAAACGACGGTTACCGACTGCTAACCAATATGCGCGGTCTGCCCATGAACCACCTTTGTAAACACGACTTTTGTCGGAAACTAGGGTTGTAGGCCAACCTGATTTACCAGCGTTGATAGACTCGTTACCAAGGTTGTTGTTTTCGTGTTCACTTTGGTACATCACGAGTTTGGGGTCTCGAATACCGCTATTGATTTCTTCTTTACGCTGCGTATTGTTGTAATAGATAGAAGATTCAAGATCGCCGTCGAGGTAATCGATGTAGTCGTCTTTGCGATAGTTCAGACGTCCAGCGTTTTCTTCTACAGTGACATCTCTCCAACGCTGGCTACCTTTGGTTGTCGTGATGAATTCACTTAGGCCATTGCGGAGTGTCATGATCCAGGTGGTGATGGTCGGATCTGTGCTGTAAGACAAGAATTTGCGCTCGAGGTATTCGCGGCTAAACAAAGCGGTATCAATACCTAAGTAGGCAGTAGGTTCAGCATAGTCGAAAGCGAGGCCCATGAGTTCGAGAAGATCTTGTTTTTTAGCACCTTCTTGAATCTCATTAGGTAAGTCTTTGTTGAAAAGCACGCGCTCGATGTAGGCAGAAGCTGCGATAGTACGGCCTTGATTGTGCAACGCAATAGCGGTATCGAGCATCATGTTAAGGGTATCCAAAAACTCAAACTGCATGCGCTCTTGCGACGTGAATTGTGAGTTGTTAGAGATGTAGTAGTTAGATGGCGCATTGAATTGGTATTTACGCGGATCTTGTTTCGCGTAAATGCGTGAATTCATAGGATTGTTATTTACAGCGCCTGGTTTAGGAGCGTTTTGTGCGCCTGCAGCAGTGTCTGTAGCTCCTTTGCTCGTATCTTTTGTAGCTGATTTGTCAACCATATTAGATTGGAAATTTGAGCTAGCGTCTTGGCTGTATTTCTTGTTCGCATGAGCTAAATAGCGTACGCGTGCAAATTCGTTGACGAATTCTTTCATGCCGTGAACATCGTAGATGTTTTCGTTGGCTTTAACCGGCTTGTCATAAAGACCATTCGGTACAAGAAGTTGCGTTTGGAATTTGTTACCGCGGAAAGGCATGAAACCGTCAGCTACTTCTGAAGTAAGTGGACGGTATACATCCATTACCCACTCAGAAACGTTGCCAGCCATGTGGTAAAGACCGTAGTCATTAGGCCAGAAAGAATCTACGCGATCAGAGATATCGGCGCCGTCGTTGAGGCGGCCAGCAACACCCATGTTGTCGCCTTTACCACGCATGAAGTTCGCTTGAATTGCACCTGCAAATTGCTCTTCTTCTTGACGCACGTAATGGCCATCCCAAGGATAAATGCGGCGGTCGTTGATGTTTTCTGAATTTGGATCTAGGTTGCCAATGAGGCCAAGTGCTGCGAATTCCCATTCTGCTTCAGTAGGGAGGCGGTAAGCTGGTAGCAATATTCCGTCTTCCATTTTGACAGGACGTGTGCCCAAACGGCCGTTGTCCATGTCGGCATATACTGGATCGTAGTTTTCGAGTTGATATGGGTCGCGTGGAACAGAACGCTTGGTTTTGGCATCCACTTTTGGTTTGGCTTTGTTGTCTTTGTTGAGTACATAACCACCCTCTGATTCAATGGTGTAGTTTCCATTCAGGTAGTTTTCAGTAGAGAACATGTTTTGTGGAACAGAAGCGTATTTTTTGTCGTAATCTGAACGGTTAGCAGCACCTACATCGGCGCTTCCTTCTTCGGCAAAGTGCCACTTAAGAATGCCTTCACGTACTAAAATGGCTTCGTTGACACGGTCTGTACGCCATTTGCAGAAATCGTTTGCTTGCAACCAAGAAACACCAACAACTGGGTAGTCGCGGTAAGATGGGTGGCGAAGGTAGTAGTTTACATATTTCTCTTTGTAGCTGAGGGCAGATCTCCAGGCGAGGGTGTCTGGCAAACACTTTTTGTAAACGTGTGGGTATGTTTTGTAATACACACGACGCATCCAGTACATGTATTCTAACCAATGGAAGTTTGTGACTTCGGTACGGTCGATGTAAAAAGAAGAGACGGTTACTCGGGAAGCACGTGCATTCCAGTCAGCCATAACGTCTTGTTCGGTGCGGCCCATTGTAAAGGTGCCACCTTCAATCATGACAAGACCTGGTCCGGTTTCTTGCTCGCGGGCGTCGAATTTTTCAAAACCACCGTTTTTATAGTTGTTGAATTCCCAACCGGTAGCTGAAGAGCGCTCTTTTGAACACGAAGAAAGCACCAACATTCCTGTTAGTGCAATTCCGAAGATGTTTTGAATCAATCGCTTCATATTTTTTGCGTTTTATAACGTAAAGTTCTTAATTATCGTTTGGTTACATTTAGAAAGACGGACAAGACGTTTTTCTAAAGTTTTTAGGCTTCTTCTTGCATTTGAGGTTGATACCCATAGAAATTTCGTGGGATCCGCCCGAAATACCGTTGCCTAATTTGGAGACGGTTAGGTCATAGCTGTAACCGACTTTAAATTTGTCTGTGTTGATACCTACAGTCATAATGAAGGCATCGCGGTTGCGGTACCATGCACCAATCGTAAAGTTTTCGTATTTAAGGTAAGCACCGATGTTTAATTCTTGAAAACCATTTTGGTATTGGTAAATGATGTTCGGTGATAAGAAGGTAGTGCTGGAATAACGACCGCGCTGACCTAACTTGATGTTGGCACCCATGTGGCCTGTAATACGCATTGGCAAACGAGACTCACCGAGGATCATGGATTCGTCTGGACGATTGAGGTGGTGTCCGGCAACTCCGAAATAAAAATTCTTTGTAAAACCGACCATTCCAAAACTTACGTCAAAGAAACCGCGACGGCCGTTTCCGCGAGGAACATCGCCGGTTTGGTAGATGAATCCGCGACGTGGGTCGATCATGTCGCCGAAAGTGAGTTTGTCCCAATCGAGAAATTTTTGAAAGTAAGCTGCTCTTGCACCAAACATGATGGAGAATTTGCGCGTTACTTTGGCATTATAAGAATAGATGCCACCGATCATGGAAGTTTGAATAGTGCCTTGACCTTGTACGTCGTGCATGGCTAACAAGCCAAAACCACCAGAGATATTCTTAGCGTAGGTGTCGTAGGCAGCAGCATAAGTGACGTAGTTTCCGGTCAATTGTGGCCATTCGTTGCGGTAATTTAACGAAACTCTAGGACAACCGGACGACCCCGCAAGCGCAGGATTGAGGTAGGTTGGATTGGCATAGAATTGCGTAAAAGTAGGGTCTTGAGCCCAAGATATTGAGCTCATTATCAGGGTAATGAGGCTTATCTGGACGACTAGAAGTGGTTTAACTATTTTCACGAAAGTTGGTTTTAGCACGAACAATCTTAACGTTATTCAGGTTTCAAAGGTTACAAATATCGAATATTTATTCAAATAAAATAAATAAATTGACGTTTTTCTAGCGCTTAAAACTCCAAGTTTCATGATTTATTTTCG